>CABQXG010000034.1 GCA_902468045.1 uncultured Collinsella sp. | reverse complement strand
GCGCTCCGCCGAGGTCCTGCTGCGCCCCGATGGCTCGGCCGACCTCATCCGCCGTGCCGAGCGCCCGGGCGATTACTTTGCCACGCTCGACGTGCTGCCGAGCGGCCGAGAGCTGCTGGCCAAGTCGCGCGCCGAAAGTGCCCGCCGTCGCGCCCAAGACGAGCGCCTGGCCGTCGCCGCTCAATGGAACAAACGCATCCAGATCGCGGACGCGAAGGAGAAGAACATGGACATCCGCAATCTCGAGGGCTCAATCGTCGCCCTCGTCACGCCGTTTAAAAAGGACGGCAGCGTCGACTTTGACGCACTCGAGCGCCTTATCGATTTCCACCTGCAAAACGGCACCGACGCCATCCTCACCCTGGGCACCACCGGCGAGAGCGCCACGATGACCGATGACGAGGACAACTCCGTTGTCGCCGCCGTGGTCAAGCAGGTTGCAGGACGCGTCCCCGTCATCGCCGGCTCGGGCTCCAACTCCACGCAAACCATGCTCACCAAGTCGCTCACCTACCAGGGCTTGGGCGCCGATGGCCTGCTACTCATTACCCCCTACTACAACAAGTCCAATGAAGAGGGCATCTATCAGCACTTTAAGACCGTCGCCGACGCCGTGGACATCCCCTGCATCCTGTACAACATCCCCGGCCGCTGCGGCTGCGGCATCAGCGAGCGCAACGTAGAGCGCCTGGCAGCACATCCCAACGTCATGGGCATCAAGGAGGCCTCGGGCAACGTCGCCTTTGCCGCCAAGATCGCGCACCTGCTGTCCGACGACTTCCGCATGTACTCGGGCGAGGACGCGCTCACCGTGCCGCTCATGAGCCTGGGCGCCTCGGGCACCATCAGCGTGTGGGCCGACGTACAGCCGCAGCTCGTGCACGACATGTGCCGCGCTTATCTGGACGGCGACGTGGCACGTGCCCGCGATATCCAGATTGCCGGTCAGCCGCTCATCAACGCCCTCTTTAGTGAGGTCAACCCCATCCCCGTTAAGGAAGCGCTCGCTCAGATGGGTATGATCGAGGCAAACTACCGCATGCCGCTATGCCCCATGGCCAACGACACGCGCGCTGCACTTACCGATGCTCTGAAGGGAGCTGGTCTGCTTGATTAAGACCGTCATTATGGGAACGGGCCGCATGGGCTCGCTCATCCGCACCACCGCCGAGGGCGTTGTCGACGCCGCCGGTCAGCACGTTTTTGATATCGTCGCCCAGATTGGCTTCGATTTGAGCAAGCTCGAGAACGCACCGGCCGCCGATGTAATCATCGACTTCTCGAACGTCGTTACCTTCGATGCCGTCGTCGCCTATGTCGAGCGCACGGGTGCCGCGTTGGTCTCGGGCACCACGGGCTACACACCCGATCAGATGGACCGCCTGCGCGAGCTGGGTCAGAACGCCCGCGTCATGCACTCCGGCAATTACTCCATCGGTATCGCAGCCCTGCGTCATCTGGTAGCACAGGCCACACGCGAGCTGCCCGGCTTTGACTGCGAGATCGTCGAGACGCACCACAACCAAAAGGTTGACGCCCCGAGCGGCACGGCCAAGCTACTGCTCGACGCCATCGTCGAAGCTGAGCCCGAGGCAGGCTACCACCCCGTCTATGGCCGCGAGGGCATGTGCGGCGCGCGTGACCCCAAGGAAATCGGTATACACTCGCTGCGCGGCGGCACCGTCGCCGGCGTGCACGAGGTGAGTTTCTTTGGCCAGGACGAGGAGGTCACGCTCACCCACCGCGCCACGAGCCGTCAGATCTTTGTCAACGGCGCCTTGGCGGCCGCGCAGAAGCTCGTCACCCGCGAACCCGGCTTCTATACGTTCGACCAGGTCATGTTTGCCTAACCAGGTATCAACCGAATCCACCCAAAGGAGAGATAGCAAATGAGCAACGCAGCCGAGATGGATGCACAGGAGATTATCAACTACATCGCCACCGCGCCCAAAAAGACGCCCGTCAAGCTGTACGTGCGCGAAAAGCCCGGCATGAAGGTCCAGTGGGGCAATGCGCACGTCTACGGCGGTCGTCGTGGCAAGACCGTCTTTGGCGACTGGGATGAGCTCAAGGCCATCCTCGATGCCAATGCCGATTCCATCGATTACTACGACGTCGAGAATGACTGCCGCAACTCCGCCGTCCCCATGCTCGACCTTAAGGGCATCAACGCCCGCATTGAGCCGGGCGCGATCATCCGCGACCGCGTCGAGATCGGTGACCGCGCCGTCATCATGATGGGCGCCATCATCAACATCGGCTCCGTCATTGGCGAAGGCACCATGATTGACATGGGCGCCGTGCTGGGCGGCCGCGCCACCGTGGGCAAGAACTGCCACATCGGCGCCGGCACCGTACTGGCAGGCGTCGTTGAGCCCGCGAGCGCCACGCCCGTCATCATCGAGGATGATGTCATGATTGGCGCCAACGCCGTGGTCCTGGAGGGCGTGCACGTAGGCAAGGGTGCTGTCGTTGCCGCCGGTGCCGTATGCGTCGAGGACGTCCCCGCCGGCGCCGTCGTGGCCGGTGTCCCCGCCCGCGTTATCAAGATGCGCGACGAGAAGACTGACAGCAAGACCGGTCTCGAAGAGGGCCTGCGCCAGCTGTAGGGTTACGCGGTTTTACCAAACCGCGTAACAAGTCGACGCTGCAAACGCCCCTAGGCGGCAATCTGACGTTCAATCGTCGGGCATGACCAAAAGGTCAATGCCCTCCTCTTTCACGTCACCTTGTCCGCTTAGGGGCGTTTTCGCTTTTCGTCCTCTTTCTGCAATGACTTCATTAACCTGGCACTTGGGGACGTTCCCTTTGTGCCGGCACTTTGGGACACTCCTTTGCTAGAAGATCTGGCGCAGGTCTCCGCGGTTGAGGGCTTCGTCGAAGAGGTGCTTGAACACCACGCTGCCGTGCAGGCCGTCGTGCTCGAACTCGTTGGTCACCCAGGCATGCGAGTTGCCCACGCGGCTGAGCGTATCGAGCTGCAGGCCCGAATCCACGTACATGTCGTCGAAATACACCGCGGCCTGGAGCGGCACCTCGTTGCAGGCCAGGCGCTGCGGGTCATAGATCTTGTCCCAGCTGGTGTCTTCCATCAGCAGGTCCATGGCGGGCTTAAACGGCTTAAGCTCGGGCATCTGCTCGAACATCCACGGGAACATGGCCTCGCCGGTAAACATGAGCGGGCGCGCGAGGGTGTCGAACTCGGCGCGGTGTGCCTTCTCTTCGGCCGCGGCCCAACCAATGGGCATAGTGTCGCCGTCGGCGTATATGAACTCCTGCAGCGTCCAGTACAGCGGATTCGTGCGCGTGTTGGTGCGCTCGAAGGCGCGCATCAAAAAGCTGTCAGATACCGAGGCGCCGCAGGTCAGCGTGCCGTCGCCGTCAACAAAAGCGTGATCGATAATCCAATGCATACGCTCAAAGCTCGGCTTCATGCCAAAGTCGCTGCCCATGAGCTGTAGGCGCTCGACCGTCATCGGGGAGCCGTCGGGCAGCACGGGCTTCTGTGCCTCGAGCGCATCGGCCAGGGCTGCCACGCGCTCGACGTCGGCGGGGTAGCGGTCGTAATACTGCTGCGTCTTGGCGGCCATGCGCGGGAAGGTGTGCGCGTAGACCTCGCTGGCGCTCGCCGGCACGTGGGGGATGCCGCCGCAGGTAAAGCTCGCCGCCACGCCCTCGGGGAAGAGCGACAGATAACTCAACGTCAAAAAGCCGCCGTAGCTCTGGCCGAGCGTGACCCAGGGCTTGCCGCCAAAGCCCACCAGACGCAGGTACTCAAAATCGCGCACGATGGAGCTGGCGAGGTGGCGCTTGAGGAAGTCAGCCTGCGAGCGTGCGGCATCGGAGTCGGCCGCCGTCGCGCGCTCGCCCAGTGCGGCAATCGTGCGCCCGTCTACACAGCTGCTGCGCCCGGTGCCGCGCTGGTCGGACAGGACGACGCGGAAGTGCTTGACGGCCTCCTCGATCCAGCCGTCGCTTGTGGGCGACAGCGGACGCGGGCTCTCACCGCCGGGGCCGCCCTGCAAAAACAGGAGCAGCGGCAGATCGTCGTTGATGCGGTCGGGCGCGCAAACCACGCGGTAGAAGAGCTTGATGCTCTCGGGCGCGCCGGCGATTGGTGCCGGCATAGCGCCGCGGCGCATGGTGCTACCGACGGCCAAAAGCATCGGCTCCAGGCCGCGCCAGTCAAGGGGGACGTCGATGCTGTGGTCCTCGACATAAAGGCCGGGGACGTGGTACGAAGTGATGAGGGCCATGTGAGTCTTCCGTTCGTTGCGGTGTTTCGGGTTGACCAATTCTACCGCCGCGGGCGAGGCCATGCGCAAATCGGCTACCATGGTTGCAAACTTCTAGGAGAAAGGGCCGCCCATGTCGGTCGATATAGCCACGTATGTCCACGATCTTGCCGTTGCCGCCAAGGCAGCGTCGGCCTCGCTTGCCACGGCGAGCGATGAGCAGCGTCAGGAGGCCGTGCGCGCCATGGCCGCAGCACTGCGCAACGGTGTCGACTCCATCGTCGCCGCCAACGAGCTCGATATGTCCGCCGCGCGCGATGCGGGCACCTCGGCCGGACTGCTCGATCGCCTGCTGCTGACGCCCGAGCGCGTCGAGGGCATGGCCGCCGGCCTGGAGAAGCTCGCCGAGCTGCCCGATCCCGTCGGCCGCGTGCTCGACCACCGCGTGCTTGCGAGCGGTGTGGACCTGACCCGCGTGAGCGTGCCGTTGGGCCTGGTCGCCATGGTCTACGAGGCGCGCCCCAACGTGACGGCCGACGCCGCAGGCATCTGCATCCGTACCGGCAACGCCTGCATTCTACGCGGCGGCTCGCTGGCCTATCACTCGTGTGCCATGATCGCCGAGCTGCTGGCCGATGCGCTCGAGGCCAAGGGCTTCCCGCGCGAGGCCGTGTCGATGATCGAGTCCACCGACCGCGAAGCCACTGGCGAGCTCATGAAGCTCCGCGGTATCGTCGACGTGCTCATTCCGCGCGGCGGTGCAGGCCTGATCCAGCGCTGCGTGCGCGAGTCGCTTGTGCCGGTGATCGAGACGGGCACTGGCAACTGCCACATCTACGTGCATGAATCCGCCGACTTTGATAAGGCGCTCAACATTATCGTCAATGCCAAGACCCAGCGCGTGGGCGTGTGCAATGCCGCCGAGTCGCTGCTGGTCGACCGTGCCGTGGCAGATTCGTTTTTGCCGGCGGTCTTGGTCGTGCTGCACGACCACGGCGTACTGATTCACGGCGACGAGGCCACGTGCGCCGCATGCGCCGACGCTGGGCTTGCCGAGGGCGACAACTACGTCGTCGCGACTGAGGAGGACTGGGGTCGCGAGTACCTGGCTCTCGAGATGAGCGTGAAGGTCGTGGCAAACGAGGACGAGGCCATCGTACACATCAATCGCTACGGCACGATGCACTCCGAGGCCATCGTTGCCGAGGACACGGATGCTTGCGAGCGCTTCCTGGATGCGGTCGATGCCTCGGCCGTGTACTCCAACGCCAGCACTCGCTTCACTGACGGCGGCGAGTTTGGCCTGGGCGCCGAGATCGGCATCTCGACCCAAAAGCTCCACGCCCGTGGCCCCTTTGCCGCCGAGGCCCTCACCACCTACAAATACAAGCTCCGCGGCACCGGCCAGGTCCGCCCCTAAACCTACCAAAAAGGGACAGGTTTATTTTGGCAGGTTTTATCTGCGGTTTTGCCGGGCGACGCGTTCGCCCGGCTTTTTTCTCCGTATGCCTTTTCTGCCTTTCGGCTTGAGCCGCGGCGATATACGATAGTGACACCGTGTCCTAGCACCGACTCACCTGGAGGTATTGCCATGTCTCAGACGCTTTCCGCCGGAATCACCCGTGACCGTGCGTTCGAACTGCTCAACGAGCACAACAAAGATCCGTTCCACATCACCCACGGCGAGACGGTCGAAGGCACCATGCGCTACTTTGCACGCGAGTTCGACCCCGAGAACGAGGAGTTTTGGGGTATCGTCGGCCTGCTGCACGACTTGGATTGGGAGGAGCATGAGGACGACCCCGTGAACCACACCATCTATGCTGCCAAGATTCTGGAGGGCGAGGGCGCATCGCCCGAGCTCATCCGCGCCATCCAGACGCACACGTCCGATTTCAACGCCTCGCTGCCCAAGCCCGAGTCGCAGATGGAGAAGATCCTATTTGCGTGCGACGAACTTACCGGCCTGATCGGGGCCGCCGTTATCATGCGTCCGAGCAAAAGCGTCATGGACTTTACGACCAAGTCGCTCAAGAAGAAGTTCAAGGACAAGCGCTTTGCCGCCGGCTGCTCGCGCGACGTGATTACGCAAGGCGCCGAGATGCTGGGCTGGGAGCTCCCCGAGCTTTTCGACCGCACCATCGCGGCCATGCAGTCCTTCGCGCCCGACCGCGACACCTTCCAGGCCTAACCTGCCAAAAAGGGACAGGTTTTTTTGGTAGGTTTTATCTGGGAAAACGCTTCCGTTGGACGTTATTCAGCGGAAGCGTTTTCTGTTTGACATGGTGACGTTGGCGAATGGCGGCGCCTCGCGGCAGGCAGCTGCGCTTCGCCGTACTCGTAACTCGGCAAGCGCGACGCTAGGACGCGTTCTTGATAATCCATGTCCCCAGTCCGGTCAACAGCTGAACCTGCCTAACCGTTAACCCTTCTTTTCGAAGCGCGAGAATCGCCTCATTGCGAAGTGGCTTGGAGACGGATTTGAGTTCCGTCGGAGCACATCCTGCGACACTCTGCACGATTGCCGTGCCAAATTCGCATAGATCTTCCTCGCGAACCTTGGCTGTTGCGCTGGGGCGATAGGGAAGCGACGGCGCACTTTCCATGAGCTGAAGGTATGAGCGAGGTGTTGGGAATAAAACACCGACAACGCTGCCGGTGACATGCGGCCGTGACCTGGCACTCATTAGATACTCGCGATGGCTGCTCCAGGGATATTCGTCGTATGCCGCCAGTCCTGCTTTTTGTGGATTCAGATGAATGTATCGAATTGCCTCGAGTAAATATACTTCCGACTTAATGGGCGAATCCCAAAACCGCTCCTGAAACACGTGGCCGATATGTCCCGTCCGCGCATTGTACCTGCCCGCATACGATACGGCTACCGCGTGCATCGCGTCGCTCTTGCGGTCGTCCGGATCGTCGATGAGCAGATGAATGTGGTTTCCCATAAGGCACCAAGCGATAAGCTCGATATTGTGTTTGGGGAGAATCGCATCGAGGATCTGAAGCATGGCGATTCGGTCCTCGGCATCGTCAAACAGCAATTGCCCTCCGTTTCCACGCAACGTGACGTGGAAATAACCGGTTGGTGACTTTGAACGAGGTTTTCTCGGCATGGCCCCTCCTTTAGCTTGGATGGGCTGAAGATACCTCATTCGGAGGCTTCGGTTGTCGAGATTCAGTTCACCGACCATAGCTGCTACCTGCCGAAATGTTATTGCGTTTTCAAATTGATGCTTTTTAATGGTAATTGAACAAGACGGGCGCGCTTGTTGTGGATGCGGGCGTTAGTTGCGTCGATCTGGACGGTCCCCCTCGCATGATGTCATCGCAAATGGGCTTCACGCATTTCTACGGCGATAGAAAAATGGCCGGGCGCTCACAAACAAAACGGAGAACTCGGCCATTTACTGATTGTTTGTTGACGTTTGGCCAGATAAAACCTGCCAAAATAAACCTGTCCCTTTTTGGCAGGTTAGTTGAGGGCGGCTTGGGCTAGGCGGGCTTCGGCGGCCTCCTCGGTGACGCCAAGGGCCACGGCGAACTCCTCGATGGAGCGGCGTTTGGCCTCCTTGAGTACGCGCATGTAGTAGGAGCTGGGTTTTTTATCAGCTTCCTCGGCCTGGCGAATGCGGTGCATCATGGTCTTTGCCACGCGGACCGTCTCGGGCGCGCCCAGCTTGAGCTGCTGCTTAAAGTGTGTCTCCTCAAGCGAGCTGTTGCGCTCGGTAAAGGTGTCGCACTCCAGCTCGTCATAGTGGCTCAGCAGGTGCTCGGCATCTTGCTGAGAGATGGCGGCGTGCAGACGGTCGGCCTGCGCCACGGGGTACATGAGGATCGTCTGCGCATGTCCCTGCTTGGTCTCGAGCAGCAGCATGGGCTGCGGTGTGTCGTCCCTAAAACCGACGACGGTGCAGACTCCCTGGCCCGGATGAATGACGTGTTGACCGATTGAGAACATGCTACCTCCAACTTATACGAATTTACGTATGTCTAGAATAACACGCTGACGTGCGCAAACCCGTACTTTATGCAGGAAAAGCACACAACTCTGATAGGTAAGAGTATTCGATAACAGACGCAGCTCATTCACACCTTTATGCATTTTCAACGCCTGCATAATCTGCAGGCAGACCGGCATCTTTGAGTGACTCCATACAAGCTGTAGTCATTTTTGTGCATATGCAATATCTATTAGCTTTACCCTGCGACAGTGCCCGTCGCTTGTGATAGAGTGCTACAAACTCTGGCTTTTGCCCTACGAGTGACCAAGAGCTCGGGGGCTTTAACACAAGGAGGATCTATGCCCGAGAAGATTGAAGAGCTGGTACGCGCTGCGCTTGCTGCGGCCCAGGAGGCCGGCGACCTTTCCGCATTTGAACTTGACGATTGCGCTATCGAGCGACCGGCTGACACTTCTCATGGCGAGTGGACCTCTACCATGGCCCTGAAGTCCGCCAAGCTGGCCCACTGCGCCCCGCGCAAGATCGCCGAGGCCATCGTTGCCCATATGCCCGAGGACCCCGCGATCGAGAAGGTCGAGATCGCAGGCCCCGGCTTCATCAACTTCTACCTCTCCGTTGCCGTCAAGAATGCCATCTTTGGCGAGGCTCGCGAGAAGGGTATGGACTTCGCTAAGTCCAACGTCGGTGGTGGCCTGAAGACCCAGGTCGAGTTCGTTTCCGCTAACCCCGTCGGCCCCATGCACATCGGCCACGGCCGCTGGGCCGCGCTGGGCGACTCGCTCTGCC
>CABQXG010000033.1 GCA_902468045.1 uncultured Collinsella sp. | reverse complement strand
GCAGCTCGGCTGCCGGGTCGGTGCAAAAACCGTGCGTGCCGAGCGAGCCGTCGTCGGTGCAAACGTTGACCGTGGCGCCCAGCGCGCGGAACTCATCGACACCCACGGCCTTGGACGCGGTGCCAAAGCCCAGGCACACGTCGACGGCCACACCCTGCTCGGCAAGCTTGTCGGCAAGGCACAGCACGGGCGGAACACCGATGCCACCGGCGACGAGCAGGGCCTTCCTGGTGCCCTCGGGTACCATCCAGCCACGGCCACCGGGGCCCAGCAGGTTAGAGGTGGAGCCAGGGCCCATCTGGGACAAACGACGGGTATCGTCGCCCACGACGGCGTACCACAGCTCGACGGTGCCGGCCTCGGCGTCGGCGCGGTAGTAGCTCAGGGGCACGCGAAGCAGCGAGGACGCATCGCCGGGTACGGCGATGTTCACAAACTGACCGGGCATGAGCGCACTTGCAAGCTTGGGGGCCGAGATGACGAGCGAGAAGATGCCATCGGCGATCTCCTGGTTCGAGACGACCTCGAAGTCGTGCATGCGTGCAGTGGAAGGTGTGGGCATAGACGCTCCAATCCCCCATGCGGTTGCATGGTCCAAACGAACAGAAAGCGCGGCACCGCAAGGGCGCCGCGCACAAAAGCGACAAGGCTATGCTAGCAGATGCAGCCGTCGGCAAGCGTCTGTTTACCGCCGACAAACACATCGGTGGCTCGACCGGTGAGCGTACGGCCGGCAAAACCGGAGTTCTCGGCGCGCGACTCGTAACCGTCCTCGCCGACCGTCCAGGTGGCAGCGGGATCGAACACGGTCAGGTCGGCAACGGAGCCCGCCTTGACCTGAACCTGGTCGAGGCCCAGGATCTCACGCGGTTTGATGGCCATGAGCTCGACCATGCGGCCCATGCTCATCTTGCCCGTGTTGACCAGCTCGGTGAGTACGAGCGACAGCGAGGTCTCGAGGCCGATCATACCAAAGGGCGCAAGCTCGAACTCACGGGCCTTCTCCCACGGGGTGTGAGGAGCGTGATCGGTGACGATAACGTCGACGGTGCCGTCGATGACGCCCTGACGGATGGCCTCGGCATCCTCCTCGGTACGCAGCGGCGGGTTGACCTTGAGCGAGGTGTTGTAGGTCTCGTCCAGGTCGTTCTCGGTCAGGAACATGTGGTGCGGGGTGGCCTCGCAGGTAACCTGAACGCCAGCGGCCTTACCGGCACGCACGATCTCCAGGCCATGGGCGGTGGAGATGTGCTGGATGTGCAGCTTGGCACCAGTCAGCTTGGCGATCTCGATGTCGCGGGCGATCTGGAGCTCCTCGCCGGCAGCCGGCCAACCCTCGAGAGCCAGACGGGTCGAAACCTTGCCCTCGTTGATCTGGCCGTGGCCGACCAGGTCCTCGTCCTGGCAGTGGCTCATAAAAACCTTGCCGAACATCTTGCCGTAGTCCATGCAGCGACGGAGCATGCCCGCGCCCTGCACGCCGCGACCGTCGTCGGTGAAGGCGACGGCGCCGTGGGCAACCATATCGCCCATCTCGGACATGGCCTCGCCCTTAAGACCGCGGGTCATGGCGCCCGACGGATAGACGCGGCAGTGACCGACCTCGGCAGCACGGGACTTGACGAACTCCACGACGGTGCCGTTATCGGTGACGGGATCGGTGTTGGGCATGGAGCACACGCCGGTAAAGCCGCCCTTGGCAGCCGCGCGGGTGCCGCTCTCGATGTCCTCTTTGACCTCGTAGCCGGGCTCGCGAAGGTGAACGTGCATATCCACCAGGCCGGGGACGAGGTACTTGCCGGAAAGGTCGCGGACCTCGGCTCCCTCGACGGCGAGTTTCTCGCCGACCTCGGCGATCTTGTCGCCGTCAATCAGGACGTCAACGACACCGTCAAGCTCGACGGACGGGTCGACGACGTGGGCATTCTTAAGAAGCAAGGCCATTATCGGCACCTCCAAGCAGCAGATACAGGATAGCCATACGCACGCAGATACCGGCGTAGACCTGCTCCAGGATGACGGAGCGTTGCGGGTGGTCGGCCATATAGGAGTCGAACTCGACGCCGCGGTTGATGGGGCCCGGGTGGCAGATGATCGCATCGGGCTTCATGAGCTTCTCGCGGTCCTTGGTCAGGCCGAAGAGCTTGTGGTACTCGCGAATGGTCGGGAACGGGGCACCCTCGAGGCGCTCCTGCTGCACGCGCAGCATGTAGACGACGTCCAGCTCGGGCAGGACAGAATCGAGATCGCTCGTCACGTGGTCGCAGCCCAGAACCTCGGGCGCCGGCGGCAGCAGCGTGCCGGGGGCGACGGCGTAGGTCTCGCAGCCCATGATCTTAAGGGCGGGAATCAGCGAGCCGCAGACACGGGAGTGTGAGATATCGCCGACGACGGCGACCTTCAGACCGTGGAAGTCACCCTTATGCTCCCAGATGGTGTACAGGTCGAGAAGGGCCTGCGTGGGGTGGTTGTGCTTGCCGTCACCGGCGCAGATGACGCTCGCGGGCGAGTTCTGCGTGACGATGTAGGGAGCACCGGCGTGCTTATCGCGCACGACGATGCAGTCGATCTTATAGGCGTTGAGGGTCTCGACGGTGTCGACGAGGCTCTCGCCCTTGACCGTAGAGGTCGAGGAGCCGCCAAAGTTAAGGCTATCGGCCGAAAGGCGCTTCTCGGCAAGCTCGAAGGAGCTGCGAGTGCGCGTCGAGGGCTCGTTGAACATGTTGACGATGGTCTTGCCCTTGAGCGTGGGGACCTTCTTGATCGCACGCTCGTTGACCTCGGAGAACGCCTTGGCGGTCTCGAGGATGAGCTTGATGTCCTCTTCGGAGTACTCGGTAATGTCGATCAGGTGCTTATGGTTGAACGCCACGGTACTACTCACCTCCCAGCGGCGCGGAGCCCACGTGGGAACCCGGCGCGACGTCGTTAATCTCGACGGCGGTGCGGCCGTCGACTTCCTTCATATATAGGTGCACGTTCTCCTCATGCGACGAGGGAACGTTCTTGCCGACAAAGTCCGGCGAGATGGGGAGCTCGCGGTGGCCGCGGTCAACGAGGACTGCCAACTCAATGCGACTCGGACGGCCCAGGTCCATGACGGCGTCGAGAGCGGCGCGGATGGTACGGCCTGTATACAGGATGTCGTCCACCAGCACGACGCGCTTGCCGTCGACGCTAAAGGGAATGTTGGTGGCGTGGATCGCGGGAGCGAAATTGGTCGCATAGTCATCGCGGTAGAAGCTGATGTCCAGGCTGCCGAGCGGAACTTCGACGCCCTCGATCTCCTTGATCTCCTCGGCGAGCTTCTTTGCCAGAAGGTCGCCGCGCGTGACGATGCCGACCAGAGCGAGGTCTTCACAGCCCTCGTTGCGCTCGAGAATCTCGTGCGCGATGCGGGTCATCGCTCGATTGACGGCGGTCTCGTCCATGATGACCGCCTTGGGGGAAGTCGTGCCCATCGATCTCCTTCCTCACATGTCTTGACTGCTGACACAGTCAAAAAAATAGATGCCCGACCGCTTAAAGCGGACCAGACACCCACAGGAAGGGCTGCTCTTTGGCAGCTATGTAATTCCATGTGGGTATCTCGTACCCCTTTAATGGTCAAGGGATAGTGTAGCCAACCTCGAGCTTAATTGCGAGCATAAATACAGAGCAATCCGTAAACGGAGCCCAATGCTCCATAAACCTATATATATTTGTGGGACGAGCTTGAAAACGCACGCACGAGCTGGCATAATCCCCTCTGCTGCACGCAAATCGGATCTACGTCCAGGGCCGTGGCGTGGGCACTATCGCCAAAAGAGGAATATCTCTGTGTAGATTGCGCACAGGGAGCGACTTCTGTGCTATAGTTCAGGCTTGTTTGTTAACGCGACATGTTCGTTTGTCGCCCAAGGAGGGTCAGTTATGTCCAAAGTTTGCGAAGTTTGCGGTAAGCCCCCCGTTGTCGGTCGCTCCATCAGCCACTCTCACCGCGTCACCAACCGTAAGTTCCGCCCCAACATCCAGCGCGTCTACGTCGTCGTCGATGGTCACCGTCGCAAGATGAACGTTTGCTCCACCTGCCTCAAGTCCGGCAAGGTTGCGCGCTCCTAAATAAGGTCTTACCAACAAGTACCTCGGACTCTCCGGGTCAAAGACCTCGCGTTCATATAGAACTTACCAAAGGCGTCCTCCCCTACGGAGGGCGCCTTTTTGCACTCATTGGGGACAGGCTTACATGAGTGCTTTCACGCATTGGGGACAGACGTGACGTACACATGCGGCGCCATGATCAGGTCCTGCCCAGCCTCACGCAGCCTCCCTCCAGCCCACAGTGGCCTTGGTCACGCTTGTAGCGCCAATGCCGGTGATACGGGCAATTTGCTTGACCGTGAGATGTGCCCGCCTGAGCCTCAGCAGACAGGCATCGCGATCGGGGCGTGGCAGGGCCTTGAGCAGCGCAGGATCTATGCTCGGCAGGACTTCGTGCGCAATGGAAAGGGCCTCCTCATCGGGGATCCGCCGGCGTGGAAGAACCTCCACTGACCAAGTGCGCCCGGCAACTTCCTCGAGATGCTCGCAATAGCAACGGGAGCCTCCGACGATATCGAGCATAGGAGCCGCGTCACAGATGTCAAAGGGATCATAGCCCAGCTGATATGCCTTGTAGCTTGACCAGCGGTACGCCTCGAGCGAGTCAAGCGCACCCTTCACAGGATTGAGATGGATATAATCGAGTAGCTGCACCGCCTGTGTGTCCGACTCGACCGCGACCCGCGAATAGCGATTGTCAAACAAATGCCCCGTTCTCCCCGTTTTCCCGTTGAAATACTTGGCATACGCCGTCAGTGCGCACTGCATTGCCTTTGAAAGGTTGTCAAATGGGTCATCAACCATCAAATGGAAGTGGTTGTCCATAAGGCACCAAGCCAACACTGCCACTTTATGGCGTGCAAACCTGTCCGAGATGTCCGATAAGAAACGATATCGGTCAGAGTCATCTTCAAAAATAATCTGTTTGGAGTTGCCACGGTCAAAGACGTGGTAATAGCCGGTGAGCGAAACGGCGCGGGCGCATCGGGGCATAATCTCTCCTTTCAAAACTGAACAGGCAACACCTAAAAGGAGAGAAGGAACGCGAAATGCTGAGCCTGTAACCTATTTATATCCAATGAGCGGCAAAAACAGGTTCAGAACGGCAAAATGGCAAAACGATGTCTGTCCCAAATGAGTGAAAGCACTCATGTAAGTCTGTCCCCAATGAGCGGGGCGATGCGCAGGGCAGATAGATTTAGTTGAAACGGTTCATTTGATTGAAGCGTTTTAGTTTGTCTTTTACGGGAATCTGCCCGTTCACCGAATTATTTCTTGCTATCATGCATCTTGTAGGGTAAATCTCCGATCGCAAGGAGACACAAATGGTGAAAAAGTCACCGGAAAACACTACTCCCGCCATCGTGGACAACGTGGAGGCGCTTGAGGCCAAACTCAAATCTATGCGTGAGGCCCAGGCTAAATTCGCTGAGTACACTCAGGAGCAGGTAGACAAGATCTTCTACGAGGCTGCTATGGCCGCCAACAAGGCTCGTATTCCTTTGGCCAAGCTCGCCATCGAGGAGACCGGCCGTGGCGTTCTCGAGGACAAGGTCATCAAGAACCACTACGCCGCTGAGTACATCTACAACGCTTACAAGAACACCAAGACCTGCGGTGTCATCGAGCGCGACGACGCTTACGGCATCACCAAGGTCGCCGAGCCGATCGGTATCGTTGGCGCTGTCATCCCGACCACCAACCCGACCTCCACGGCCATCTTCAAGACGCTCATCTGCCTGAAGACCCGTAACGCCATCATCATCTCCCCGCACCCGGCAGCCGCCAAGTGCACCATCGCCGCCGCCAAGCTCGTTCTCGACGCAGCTGTCAAGGCCGGTGCTCCTGAGGGCATCATCGGCTGGGTCGACAAGCCGTCCATCGAGCTGACCAACATGGTCATGCGCGACGTCGACATCATTCTCGCAACCGGTGGCCCGGGCATGGTCAAGGCTGCTTACTCCTCCGGTAAGCCCGCACTCGGCGTCGGCGCCGGCAACACCCCGGTCATCATCGACGATACCGCGGACATCAAGCTCGCCGTCAACTCCATCATCCACTCCAAGACCTTCGACAACGGCATGATCTGCGCTTCCGAGCAGTCCGTGACCGTCATCGACACCATCTATGACCAGGTCAAGGCCGAGTTCCAGAAGCGCGGCTGCTACTTCGTCAAGCAGGGTGCCGAGATGGAGGCCCTGCGTGCCGCCATGTTCAAGAACGGCGCTCTCGATCACCGCATCCCCGGCATGGCTGCCGCCAAGATCGCCGAGCTCGCCGGCATCGAGGTTCCCGCCAAGACCAAGATCCTGATCGCCGAGGTCACCTCCACCGATCCCGAGAAGGAAGAGTTCTCCCACGAGAAGCTCTCCCCGGTCCTCGCTATGTATCACGCCAGTGACTTCCAGGAGGCCGTTGACAAGGCAGAGCACCTCGTCCTCGCAGGTGGCCCGGGCCACACCGCCTCTCTCTACGTGCACCCGGCACAGAGCGAGAAGATCGCTAAGTTCCAGCACGTCATGAAGGCCTGCCGCATCGTCATCAACACCCCGTCCTCGCACGGCGGCATCGGTGACCTCTACAACTTCGGCATGAAGCCGTCTCTAACCCTGGGCTGCGGCTCCTGGGGTGGCAACTCCGTCTCCGAGAACGTTGGGGTGAAGCACTTGATCAACGTCAAGACCGTGGCAGAGCGCCGCGAGAACATGCTGTGGTTCCGCGCACCCGAGAAGGTCTACTTCAAGAAGGGCTGCACGCCCGTCGCACTCGACGAGCTCGGCACCGTAATGGGCAAGAAGCGCGCCTTCATCGTTACCGACCAGTTCCTCTTCAAGAATGGCAACACGCGTGCCATCGAGGCCAAGCTCGATGAGATGGGCATCGCTCACGACTGCTTCTACGACGTTGAGCCCGATCCCTCCCTGCAGTGCGCACGTCGCGGCGCCAAGCAGATGACGCTCTTCGAGCCGGATGTCATCATCGCCGTTGGCGGCGGTTCCGCAATGGACGCCGGCAAGATTATGTGGATGATGTACGAGCACCCCGAGGCGAACTTCGAGGACATGGCCATGGACTTCATGGACATCCGCAAGCGTATCTTCACCTTCCCCGAGATGGGCAAGAAGGCTTACTTCGTCGCCGTCCCGACCTCTTCGGGCACTGGCTCCGAGTGCACGCCGTTCGCCATCATCACCGACAAGGAGACCGGCATCAAGTGGCCGCTCGCCGACTACGCGCTGCTCCCCAACATGGCAATCGTCGACGCTGACAACTGCATGACCGCCCCGAAGGGCCTCACCGCAGCTTCCGGTATTGACGTCATGACCCACGCCATCGAGTCCTACGTCTCCATCATGGCTTCCGATTACACCAAGGGCCTCTCCGAGCGCGCCGCAAAGCTCGTCTTCGAGAACCTCCCGAGCTCCTTCACCAACGGTGCCAAGGATCCGCACGCTCGCGAGGAGATGCACAACGCATCCTGCATGGCCGGTATGGCATTCGGTAACGCCTTCCTGGGCCTCAACCACTCCATGGCCCACAAGCTCGGCGCTTTCCACCATCTGCCCCACGGCCTCGCAAACGCAGTCATCCTGACCCGCGTCATGCGTTACAACGCCGCCGAGGCTCCTGTCAAGATGGGAACCTTCTCTCAGTATCCTTACCCCAACGCGCTGCACAACTACGCCGAGATGGCTCGTTACTGCGGCATCGACGGCAAGGACGACCGTGAGGTCTTCGAGAACTTCATCACCAAGCTCACCGAGCTCTGCGACTTCATCGGTGTCAAGCACACCATCGCTGAGTACGGCGTTGACGAGAAGTACTTCCTCGACACCCTCGACGAGATGACCGAGCAGGCATTCAACGACCAGTGCACCGGCGCTAACCCCCGTTACCCGCTGATGAGCGAGATCAAGGAGCTCTACCTTGACGCCTACTACGGCCGCGAGCCTCAGGACTACGCCGTCTGCTAGTTTTAGCACGGTTTTTAACGGCGGGGGTGCACGGGTGTTTCACACCCCCCCGCCGTCGCTTCTATCGCACCGTTGAAAGGATGCAACCATGCTGCTACCCGATTCCAAGACCGAGCTCGTCCGCCGTGGCAACAAGGTCGTTTACGACCTGGGCGACAAGATCGTCAAGGTCTTTAACGAGACCAAGCCCGTCTCCGACGTGTTCAACGAGGCTTTGAATCTTGCCCGCATCAATGAGTGCGGCATCCGCAGCCCCAAGGCTCTCGAGGTTTCCCAGCTCGAGAACGCCAACGGCTGGGCGCTCGTGACCGTGAAGGTTCCGGGCACTACCCTTGCCGAGAAGATGACTGCCGAGCCCCAGCGCTTTGGTGAGTACCTCGAGATGTTCGTCGACCTCCAGATCGAGATCCACGGCTACACCTCCCCGCTGCTTAACCGTCAGCGCGACAAGTTCGCCCGCATGATCGACAGCCTTGATCAGCTCAATGCCACCACGCGCTACAACCTTCAGGAGCGTCTGGACGGCATGACCAAGGAGTTCAAGGTCTGCCACGGCGACTTCAACCCCTCCAACGTCATCGTCGGCGACGACGGCCAGCTCTATGTGTGCGACTGGGCACACGCTACCCAGGGCTCCCCTGCTGCCGACGTTGCCACCACCTACCTGCTCTTTGCCCTCAACAGCAAGGACCAGGCCGAGGCCTACCTGGAGCTCTACTGCGACCGCGCCGACATGCCCATGCAGGTCGTGCGTCAGTGGACGAGCATCGTCGCCGCTTCCGAGCTCGCTCGTAAGCGCAACGTGAACGATGAGTTCCTGAAGAACTGGATCGACGTCGTCGATTATCAGTAATATCTGAGCGATTTATTTCGCATCGGAGGCACAAAGAAAACCCCGCAGCTCATATGGGCTGTGGGGTTTTTCTTTTAGCGATTGAGCACGACGGCAAGATAAAAGGGCGG
>CABQXG010000032.1 GCA_902468045.1 uncultured Collinsella sp. | reverse complement strand
CCGACGTTGAGGGCGTCTACAGCTGGTGGAGCTACCGCTTTAATGCTCGCAAGAACAACGCCGGCTGGCGCATCGATTACTTCCTGGTTAGTGATTCAATCGCCGCAAGCGTTCGCGACACCGGTATCCGTGGCGACATCTTCGGCAGCGACCACTGCCCCGTCACCCTCACGCTAGAGCTCTAGCGCCAAGCAATTCCTGGGGGACAGAGGAAAACAGATCATGAGACCCCTCTCCCCCTATAAGTTGCGGTGGAATAGTTCCTGTTTGGGCAGCAAATAGCCAAAAACGAGAACTATTCCACCGCAAGTTCGTGAGGAAACGCGAAATGCCTTACAGCCCGTATTTCACGACGACACGGTTAATGCGACGGCACCAGGGCTTGTACAAGGCGGCCAAAAACACGCAGGTCGCGAGTCCGTGCGTGATATCAAACGGCACGGCGGTGGCAAGACGTGCCGCGGCACCTGCCCAAGTAAGCGGCTGTACAAAACCAATGATGTCATACGCGTTGATCACGACGCCATAGAGCAGGCCCGACGCAAAGCCGTACGCCATCAGTGCCGGCGTGCGTACGGTTCCATCCGCACGGTCGAACGCACCCGCATGCGCCAGCGCGCCGCCAACATAACCAACCAGGCCCCAGGCATACATCTGCCATGGCGTCCACATGCCCTGTCCAAAAAAGAAATTGCTGGTCAGCGCCGCCAGCGCGCCAACCATAAAACCATTGCGGCGACCAAGCGTCGCCCCCGCGATAATGGCGATGGCGCTCACCGGCTTAAAATCGGGAATGGGTCCGAACAGGATGCGCCCCGCCGCGGCCAGCGCCGCCAGCACCAGTGTGGGCATAATCTGGCGCAAACCCGGACGAGATGCCTCGTAACCCGCAAAGAACAGCGCGAGCACCAGCGCCACCACAATCAGCATGGCCAACGCTGCCTGCTCAACACCCGCCAGCAACGCGGCAGCCATCACCGCCGGCACCGCCAACAACAGCGGGATCTCCAGTTTTGCAAGCAAACGCGAGAAACGACAGTCCGTCATCCCATCACGCCCTATAGAACACGTTGTCGGCAAAGAAGTCGGCCGGGGACTCCATGCAGGCAATCTCGCCGTCAAACATCATGGCGACGTCGTCGGCTACCTGCTCGGCAAAGTCCAAATCGTGCGTAGCCATGATGACGGTGCCGCCAGCCTTCGCATGGTCACGCAGGGCGCGGGCGATGGTGCGGCGGCTGAACAGGTCTAGACCCTTGGTGGGCTCATCGAGCAATAGCAGTTCGGGGCCGATTAGCAGCAGTTTTGCCAATGCAAGCAGTTGACGCTGCCCGCCCGAAAGGTCGTACGGATGGCGTCCATCCAGACCCAAGCTCGCCGCACGCTCCCGCGCCAAGTTCTCGTCATATCCGCAGGTCGAGGCCCATTCCATCAGCTCATCGCGAACCGTCTCGGCAACCAGCAATGCTTTGGGATTCTGAGGCAGCAGCGCCGCCGAGGCCGCTCCGCGCACCATGCGGCCGCGCTGCAGCTTGGCGGTCTTCGCCAGCACCGAGAGCATCGTCGACTTGCCGCAGCCGTTACCGCCAACAACCGCATGCACCGCACCGGCCGAAAACGACGCATCGAGCCCACGCAACACCCAGCCGGACGCTCGATCGTAGCGAAACCAACCTTCCGACAGGGTGGTAGCCGACCCAGCGTGCATTTTTTGGAGTATTCTGCTTCCATCCGTGCGCGAGAAGGCTTCCAAGCCGTTCTCGAGCGACGTTTGCGCCACAAATTCGGACGATTTGTCCAATTCTGAACTTTTTTTCGCGCTCGATACGTCCCCGGGCGGCTCCAGAGAGCCCAAATTGTCCTCACGCCTGCTGAATACTCCGTTTTTTGCACATCGGATGGCACCCCACCCCAACGTGTCATCGGAAAACAGCGATTCTCGGCGTCCCAAAGAAGCCATATCCGCCACCTCGCGCACGCGACCGTCCTCAATCCGGTACGCACACGTCGCGTATTCGAGCATTGGGCGCGGCTGATGCGTCGCCACAACAACCGTGCAGCCCAGCTCGCGATTCACACGAAACAGCGCGTGCAGAAAATTCTTCTCAGCAACGGGATCGAGCTGAGACGTGGGCTCGTCGAGCAGCAGCACGCGCGGGCGCAGCGCCAGGACGGCGGCAAGCGACAGCAGCTGCTTGCGGCCACCCGAAAGCGTATCGGTATCACGATGAAGCCAGTCCTCCAGACCAAAGAAATAGCTGGTCTCGGCAACACGGCGGCGCATCTCGTCGCGCGACACACCCAGATTCTCTAGGCCAAACGCCATCTCGTGCCACACGGTCTCGCACACAATCTGGTTCTCGGGATCCTGAAACACATAACCCACGCGCTCTGCCGATGCCCGCACGTCCATGTCGGCAACGTTCTCGCCCAGCACGCGCGTATCGCCAGTGCGCTCGCCCGCTGGAGCGATCTCGGGCTTGAGCAGCGACAGCAGCGTCGACTTGCCCGAACCGGTACCGCCAACAAGCAGCGCAAACGCACCTTGGGAAACACGCCAATCAAGCCCCTCGAGCACCGGTGCCTTGACCCCGGGATAGGCAAAACTAAGGCCTCGCACCTCAATCGCCGGCACATCAGAGCCGCACGCCACGCCCGTTACCGAGCAGCTATCCAACCGAGCCATCAGCCAAACCTCTTCTCATCAATCGCGTGCAACGCGCAAGGCAACACCATCCAGGCGGCGTACACGACATAGCCTGGCCACGGCGCCGGCACCGAGAGCTGCGGATAAAACGAATACTGCGTCGTCGCGGTCCACGCCACCGCCACCGCGGCAGCGCCAAACAGTACGAGCCCGGCCAGCGCGGCAACGTCACTGCGCCCCAGCCGATACCGCGCATACGTCGTACGACGCGTCGCGGCACCCCACCCGCGCGAGCGCATCGCGTCCGCGCGCTCCAGCGAATCTTCCATGCCCCAGCCCATCAACACACTCGATGCCCGCAAGCGCGAGCGCACGGGGTCGGCCGGCGCACGCCCCGGTACATCAATCGCGTCCTGCACCGCCAGCACCGTGCGGCCGCGGCGCAAAAACTGCGGGATAAGCCTCATGCACATCGAGATCATGAGCGCAATCACCGGCGCGGCGTTGCCTAACAGTGCGAGTACCTTGTCGTATTCGAGCATCGACGCCGCGGCCTCAAACCACAGCACGCTCGCCACAAACAGCCCGCCCATGCACAGGCCATATACCACGCTCTCCAGATACACCGCGCGCATGCCAATACGGAACAGCTCCGTCGAACCCGAAGCGCTAAACAGTGGATTGACCAGCGCGATAATCAAAATCACCGGCAGCTGCCAGCGAAGTGCGCCCAGCGTGCGGGCAGCCCCACGCGTCGCAAATCCATACGCCAGCCCGCCCGCAAGCGACAGCGCAATCAGCACCGGCTGCATCGAGAACATGGTGAGCCCCAGCGTCGGCACTATATAGAGTGCCGGCACAGCCGGATGCGACATCGAGAACGCCGCGACGGGCTCGCCGCCAAACTCCTCTTGTATGTTGTCCACGGGCACCCCCGTCCCCTCGCTCAAACGACAGCTCCGCAGCACCGCCAACGCCGCACGCAAGCAGCGCAAACGCCACGCCGGCGACGCAAGCCTCAACCGCCGCAAACCAATCGCTACGCGCTCAACATATGCCTGCGGTATCATATTGCGCCGTGTATCGTTTCCAAACACACGTCTCTATAACGTAACAGGAGATCACATGGACGCAACCGCAATTATCCTCGCTGCCGGCGAGGGCACCCGCATGAAGTCGAACCACTGCAAGGTTTCGCACAAGATCCTGGGTAAGCCCATGGTCCAGTGGATCGTCGACGCCACCATCAAGGCCGGCTGCAGCCGCGTCGTGGTCGTCATCGGCAGCCACGCCGACGAGATGCGCGCCCTCATCGACGGCGCCTACGCCAGCAGCGCCACCAAGGTCGAGTGCGTCGAGCAGACCGAGCGCCTGGGCACCGGTCACGCCGTGAAGGTCGCGCTCGAGGCCTGCGGCATCACGCAAGGCCCCGTCGTCGTGCTCAACGGCGACCTGCCGCTCATCACCGCCGACACCGTCGCCAAGTTCGCACAGACCGTCGCTACCGGCGAGCTCGCCTGCACCGTCATGACCATGACCCCGCCCGATCCCTTCGGCTACGGCCGCATCAAGCTGGGCGCCGACGGCCAGATCGAGCGCATCATCGAGCAGAAGGACTGCACGCCCGAGCAGGCCGCCACGCTGCTGGAGTGCAACGCCGGCTGCTACGCCTTTGACGGCGCGCAGCTCGCCGCCCACATTAACGAGATCGGCAACGACAACGCGCAGTCCGAGTACTACCTGCCCGACATGCTCGAAATCCTCAAGGGTCACGGCCAGGCGGTCTCCATCTTCCACTGCGATGACTACCGCGACGGCCTGGGCGTCAACAGCCGCATCCAGCTCGCGCAGCTCACCGCTATCGCGCGCGACCGCATCAACGAGCACTGGATGGCCGAGGGCGTCACGTTCATCGATCCCACGCAGGCCTGGATCGGCCCCGATGCCACCATCGGCCGCGACACCGTCGTGTGGCCGCAGACGCACCTGATCGGCCACGTCACCGTGGGCGAGGAGTGCCAGCTCGGCCCCAACAGCCGCCTCACCGACACCACCGTCGGCAGCGGCTGCGTCATCGATGAGACTATCGCCATCGAGGCCGTCATCGAGAACGGCGTCGACTGCGGCCCGCGCGCCTACCTGCGCCCGGGCACCCACATGCTCGACGGATCCAAGGCCGGAACGCACGTGGAGATCAAGAAGTCCACGATCGGCGAGGGCTCCAAGGTGCCGCACCTGTCCTACATCGGCGACACCACCATGGGCTCCGGCGTCAACGTGGGCGCGGGCTCCATCACCTGCAACTACGACGGCGTGCACAAGCACAAGACCGTCATCGGCAAGGACGCCTTCATCGGTTCCGACACCATGATGGTCGCGCCCGCCCAGATTGGCGACGGTGCACTCGTGGCCGCCGGATCCGTCATCACCGAGCCGGTCCCGGCCGACGCACTCGGTCTGGGCCGCGCCCGTCAGGTAAATATCGAGGGCTGGGCCGCCGATTATCGCCGCCGCCTGCACGAGGACGACGAAGCATAACGTTTTATCAAGCACAAAAGGAGCTGTTCCCATGGGGGGCGGCTCCTTTTTCTATCGTGACCTGCGCAACCGGATGAGTGGTCGGTTCGTGTCCGTTGACGGTAAAGACGTTATCAAGACTCGATAAACCCCGTCGCGCGGTTACAATGCAAAAAGGCATCTATATGGCATTCGATATATAAAGGAGAAGGGTAATGCCGATTAATGATCCCGAGAAGTCGGAGAATATGCGCAAGTCCATCCGCGTGTATTCCGGTTCCTCCAACCGTCCCCTCGCTCAGAAGATTGCTGAGTACCTTGGGGTCGAGCTTTCGGGCCTTACGCTAAAGCAGTTCGCCAATGGTGAGATTTACGCCCGCTACGACGAGACCGTCCGCGGCGCCGACGTCTTCCTGATTCAGTCCGTGGCCGGCGGCAACGTCAACGACATGCTCATGGAGCTGCTCATCGCCACCGACGCTGCCAAGCGCGCATCCGCCCGCTCCATCACTGCCGTTATCACCCACTACGGCTATGCCCGCCAGGACCGCAAGGCCGGCCCGCGCGAGCCCATCACCGCCCGCCTCGTCGCCAACCTGCTCGAGCGCGCTGGCGTCAACCGCATCATCACCCTCGACCTGCACCAGGGCCAGATTCAGGGCTTCTTTGATATCCCGGTTAACCACCTGTCCGCGCTGCCGCTGTTTGGCCAGTACTACAACGACATGCACTTCGACACCGACAACCTGGTTGTCGTCTCCCCCGATGTGGGCCGCGCCAAGGCCGCCAAGAAGCTGTCCGACATGCTCGGCTGCGACCTGGCCATCGCCCACAAGGGCCGTCCGCGCCACAACGCCGCCGAGGTCATGGGCATCATCGGTGACATCAAGGGCAAGACCTGCATCATCAACGACGACATGATCGACACCGCTGGCACCCTGTGCGCCAACGTCAAGGAGCTCAAGGCTATGGGCGCTGGCGACATCTACGTCTGCGCCACCCACGGCATCTTCTCCGGTCCGGCCATCGAGCGTCTGAACGACGCCCCGATCGTCGAGTGCCTCGTCACCGACGCCATTCCCGTCGAGGTCGGCGGCAAGATCAAGACCATCTCGGTCGCCGAGGAGTTCGCTCAGGCCATCTCCGCCGTTTACCACGAGGAGCCCGTCTCCACGCTCGTCGGCGGCGATTTCGCGCTGTAGCCTGCCGCGCATCATCTTTGATGCTTTTAAAGGGTCGGAAGCGAGCTTCCGACCCTTTTTCTATCCCTCGCCAACCTTCCCTGGACAATTAGTTCAGATACGTATTTTTTTTAAAGCTCCAAAGGACCGTTCGGAGCCTTCTGAGCTCCCCAGCGGATGCCATGCCGTCCAAATCTCATCGTTCTCGAGTACAACCGCTGCATATTTACCCTCAAATCGCCCTCAAGGGCCTTAGACACGCCTCGAACGCCCGCCGCCTTATACGTATCTGAATTAACCGTCCAGTAGCTATCGTCAACCTTCGCGGCAGAGCTCAATTTCCTGCAATCCCCTCAACCGATTCCACCGATTTCATAACACCCAGCCGTTCATGGCGCGCAGCGCCCCGCTGAGCGAAAAGAACGGTATGGCGGTCGCATTCTGCCGCCAACTTAGTACGTTATAGCTATGACGACCGTGATTTCACATCTCTCCGCCCTCCGCGCAATTCGTCGCGCACGACGGGCGTACTCTGCCCTACCCTGGGACTTCGTTGATAGCGAACAGCAAGCACATGCCTTGGCTAGCTGTATTCCCAACAATGACGCGATAGACTTTGGTGCACTTTCGATACTCGACGCCTGGAATGAAGATGATTCCGAACTGCTCGATCTTCTCGTTTCAAACGAAGACAACAGACGCCGCGACAGGCGACTTCTTCAGCATATTCTCTCCACTCCGCTTCCTGAAGGTGCAATTATGCACGTCGAGGCCGACATCTACGCAACGTCTCCTGCCATGACAGCCATGCTTTGTTCCAAAAATGAATCAGTTGCCAAAACCTTGATGCTTCTCATGGAGCTGCTCGGAACCTACTCACTTCCGCCCGAGGCAACTCACCCCATCGCCTACGACGACACGTGGCCCAAGGGCGATGGCTACGAAGCGATGGGCGACCTCGCTTGCCGGGGCGACCGAACAGCAGAACGAAACCCGCTACGAACAGGCGCACTACAAATGCGAGCCCGCCACAACTATCGAAGAGCTTGAGGCGGTTGCACGCTTCGCCAAAAGTAGCTCATACACATCGTTTCGCACGGCAGTCAAACTTGCCCGACCCGGATCTGCATCCCCAGCCGAATCCCTAATGTTTGCCGTTCTCGGAGCGCCCATGCGCTTTGGAGGATTCGGATGTTGCAGTCTGCCCATGGGAGGCCTGCTACTCAACTATCGAATCGACTTCGACACTCTTGCGGTCAATATGTCCTCGGGCATCCCCTATGCCATCTGCGACCTATATTGCCCGGCAGCCGGAGTCGACAACGAATACAACGGAATTGGGCATGAGCTTCAAAACGCTCGCATCCACGATGGCAATCGAAATAATGGCCTCAAGGCAATGGGCATCCACGTCCTGGTTATCAATCGCGACCAAATGAAAGACCTTGTTGCACTCGAAGCCTTCGCCCAAACGATGCATCGACTCGCGGGAGTCCGATTCCGATACCGTATCAAGGGCTATCGCAAGCGTCAGGCCGCTTGGCTCAACGCTCTGCGGGCCGGAATCGGCCTTGCGCCGGTCTAAACGGCGAATCACCCGCGCGCCGCCGAACAGGACTGGACAGTTAGTTTAAATACGTATAAATGGACACATTGAATTAGGCTGTTTTGCAGCTATCTCTATACCATTCGCCCTATTTGAAGGCAGGGTAGACTTCAAAACAGCGCCATATGGACTAACTAAAGCTCCAAAACAACGTATCGGCATTGAATTGAGCACTTCGAGTCCTCAGAACTTATACGTATCTGAACTAACTGTCCACCTCTGATTTCGACGGCCGTCCAAACGCCCCTAAACGCCCTCAATTACCCTCCATTTGACAGCGGCAGCAGGGTCGCTCACCATAGCAGGCGACAAATCAACGAAAGGATAAACATGGCAGCTGCACAGCCGCTTAAGATTCGCATGGTTGCCGGGCTTGGCAACCCGGGCGAGGAATATGCCGAGACCCGCCACAACGCCGGCTTTAAGGCAATCGACGAGCTGGCCCGTCAGGCCGGCGTCACGTACTGGAAAAACCAAGCAGGCGCCGAGGTCGCGCTCATCAATATCAACGATGCTGAGGAAGAGGGTGGCAAGCGCCAGATTGTGCTGGTCAAGCCGCAGTCGTACATGAATACCTCGGGCGGCCCCATCTCCAAGCTCTGTCGCGAGTACAAGATCAAGGCCGAGGAGCTGCTCGTAATCCACGACGAGCTCGATATTCCCGCCGGCGACGTGCGTGTTAAGGTGGGCGGCGGCCATGCCGGTCACAACGGCCTGCGTTCCATCATCGACAAGATGGGCAGCCGCGACTTCAGCCGCATCCGCACCGGCATCGGCAACCCTCCCGGCAAGATGGCCGTCGCCGACTACGTTCTTAAGCAGCTGCGCGCCCGCGAGGCCGAAGATTTCCAGGACACCTGCGCCCGCGCGGCCGACGCCGCCGGCCTGGCGATCGTGCACGGCGTGGTCTATGCCCGCGACCATGTCAACGGCGCCGCCTCCGCCAACGGCAAGCACTAAAACCTATCATTTAGGAACAGGTTTATTTTGGCAGGTTTTACCTGCGGAAACGCCCCAGTTGCGGCATCGCAATCAACCGCGCGCCGACATACATGCATAGCACCCCAAAGGGGGCCGGCCTCATCACAACCCGAGGCCGGCCCCATTTGCCGTTTTACCTGATAAAACCGACCAAAATAAACCTCTCCCCCTTTGGTAGGCCAAAGTGGATAAACCGGTTGATTTTCAATCTCAACGCAA
>CABQXG010000031.1 GCA_902468045.1 uncultured Collinsella sp. | reverse complement strand
GGTCGTGCCCCTACTTGGCGTCTGCCCAGGTCACTCCAGTCGAAGCTTCGGCGATTAGGGGGACGCGGAGGTCTACTACGTGTTCCATGACGTCGCGGACCATGGTGGTTAGGCGCTCGACTTCGTCGACGGGGCACTCAAAGTCCAGTTCGTCGTGTACCTGCAAGATCATGTGGGCGGCAAAGCCTTCTTCTTCCAGGCGACGACTTACGCGGGCCATGGCGATCTTGATGATGTCTGCTGCGGTGCCCTGCATGGGATGGTTCATGGCCGTGCGCTCACCAAAGCCGCGGAGTTGCGGGTTTTTGGCCTTGAGCTCGGGAATATGGCGTCTGCGGCCATACATGGTCTCGGCATAGCCCGTCTGCTTGGCACGTGCCACCACGTTGTCGAGGAACGTGCGCACGCCCGGGTAGGCCTCGTAGTAGCGATCGATCATGTCGCGCGCCTCGGCCATCGAGATATGCAGCGACTGCGACAGACCGTAGGCCTGCTGGCCGTACACGATGCCAAAGTTCACGGCCTTGGCGCGGCTGCGCAGGTCGGGCGTCACCTCGGACACCGGCACACCAAACACGCGCGCCGCCGTCTCGGCATGGAAGTCCTCGCCCTCGTTAAAGGCGCGCACCAGGTGCTCGTCACCCGAAAGATGCGCCAGCAGACGCAGCTCGATCTGCGAGTAGTCCACCGCCAAAAAGACGCTGCCCTCGCCCGCCGAAAACGCCGTTTTGACGGTGCGGCCCAGCTCCGAGCGCGTCGGGATGTTCTGCAGGTTCGGGTCGCTCGAGGACAGACGCCCCGTTGCCGTGATGGTCTGGTTGTACGTAGTGTGTACGCGACCGTCACCACGGCGTAGCGGGCCCAGGGTGTCCAGATACGTGGACTTGATCTTAGACTTCTCACGCCAGTCCAAAATCAGACGCACAATTTCGTGGTCACGCGCAAGGTCGCTCAACACCTTGGCGTTGGTCGAATAATAGCCGCGCTTAGTCTTCTTGAGGCCCTTGGTCGGAAGCCCCATCACATCAAAAAGCACATGCGACAGCTGCATGGGACTGCCAATATTAAAGGTCTCGTCACCCGCCAGGTCGCGAATACTGCGCTCAACCTCGGTAATCTGGGTCGCCAGACCCTCGGACAGACTGTGCAGGCGCTCGGGGTCCACGAGCATGCCCGCGCGCTCCATCTTGGCAAGTACCGGAACGAGCGGCATCTCGATACCATCGAACACGTTGGCGGCGTTCTCGCGGGCCATGCACTCGCGCAACGGCGCCACGAGCGCCAGCGTCAGGGCCGCAGTACGGGCGGCAGGTGCCGGAGCGTCCTCGCCGGCACCCTCTGCGCCGCGCGCCGCAGGCAGCGCCATCTGCAGATACGTATCGGCAAGATATGCCTCATCGAACTCGGAGCGGTCGGAATCCAGCAGGTAGGCGGCAACCACGGTATCGAAGATGCGCGTAGAATCGACTGCCAGCGGATCCATGAGCTCGGGCTCAGAAGAATCGATGGGCGAAAGCTCGTGCAACAGCACCTTCATATCCGGGCTCGCCACGCGACCCTCCATAAACAGACGCGCGAGCACGCCAGCAATCACGCCGTGGACGAAGTTGAAGGCCTCAACCTCAGCCGCCGCGCAGCTGTCGCCCTCCTCGAGCGCGAAGAGGCCCTTGGACGTCGCCAACCACAGCGTGCGCGTCAGTCCAAAGAGCGCGCCCTCTTCCTTGTCATCGTCCACCACGGCGGCGACCCACTCGCCCGCCTCGATCGCACGCGAAACCTCGGACGCCACGTCAGCAAGCGCCTCGGCATCGCCGGCAGCGGTGCGCTCAATCGTGGGCATCTCAAACGTTCTAGCAGCGGCAGCAGCGCCACCCTCGCCGCCGATCAGCGCCAAGAAACGGTTCTGCATGGCGGTGATACCAAGCGTGCCCAGCGCCGCGGACACTTCGTCGGCAGAAAACGCCGGGAATGACGTCGCCTCAAAATCGAGCTCGACGGGCGCATCGGTGCGAATGGTTGCGACCTTGCGGCTCAGCAGCGCATCGTCGATGTGTGCACGCAGGTTCTCGCCCATCTTGCCCTTGACCTCGTCGGCATGTGCGATGACCTCGTCCAGGCTACCGTACTGCGCAATAAGCGCACTCGCCTTTTTGGGACCGATGCCCGGCACGCCGGGGATGTTGTCGGACGTGTCGCCCTTCAGACCATAAAAGTCGGGCACGAGCGCCGGCGTAATGCCGTGATACAGGTCATCCACGCTCTCGGACGTCATAATCGCCACGTCGGACAGGCCCTTACGGGTCGAGACCACGTTGACATGCTCGGTAACAAGCTGATACATGTCGCGATCACCGGTCACCAGCAGCATGTCACAGCCGGCCTGCTCGCCCAGGCGCGCCATAGTACCCAGGATGTCATCGCCTTCCCAGCCCTCGGACTGCAGAATCGGCACGTTGAGCGCACCGAGCAGCTCCTTGATCATAGGGAACTGCGCGTGCAGATCGGGGTCCATGGGCGGGCGCTGCGCCTTATACTGCGGCAGCATCTCCATGCGCACGCGCGGCTTGCCCTTATCAAACGCCACAACAACGCCGTCGGGGTTAAAGGCGTCGATCATCTTGAGAAACATGTTCAGAAAGCCAAAGATCGCGTTGGTGGGGCGACCGTCCGGCGCGTTCATGGTCGGCGGCACGGCGTGGAAGGCGCGGTGCATGAGCGAGTTGCCGTCGATAACGGCAAAGGTGCGGCGCTTGTCAGACATATTGAATACCTCGCTTTGGGCTGGGCACGGTTTGCTCACTCCAGTTTACACGCTCCCCGCCCCGCGGCCACCGCACATCAAGCTCCCCCGCCACCGTGAGCCCGCGCGTGATACGATGGCTCACGGTACATCAACCAGCACGATCGATCCGAAAGGAGCCTGCGTCATGGAGCGTCCCTGCGCATGGAAAAAGTACACCCCACAGCAAATCGAGGAGCTCGAGGAGCTTTGCCGCGGCTATAAGCAGTTTTTGAGTGAGAACAAGACCGAGCGCCTGTGCGTCAAGGCCGGCATCAAGATGGCCGAGGAGGCGGGATACGTCGACCTGGAGACCGTAATCGCCGAAGGCCGCGAGCTCAAGGCAGGCGACAAGGTGTATGCCGCTAACCACGGCAAGGACCTTATGCTCGTCAACCTAGGCACCGCCCCGCTCGAGCAGGGCTTTAACATCCTGGGCGCGCACGTGGACTCGCCGCGCCTGGACCTTAAGCAGAACCCCGCCTTCGAGGCCGGCGACATGGCTTAACTCGACACGCACTACTACGGCGGCGTCAAGAGCTACCACTGGGTGGCCTCCCCGCTCGCACTCGTGGGCGTCATCTGCAAAAAGGACGGCACCACCGTCGACATCAATATCGGCGACAAGGACGACGACCCGGTCTTTACCATCTCCGACCTGCTGATTCACCTCTCGAGCGAGCAAATGTCCAAGCCCGCCAAGGACGCCGTCGACGCCGAGATCCTCGACGTGATCGTGGGCGGCCGCCCCGTCAAGTTCGATGAGGACGACAAGGACGCCCCCAAGGAGCCCGTCAAGCAGATGTTCCTGGACATCCTCAAGGAGCAGTACGGCGTCGAGGAGGAGGACTTCCTCTCCGCCGAGATCGAGGTCGTGCCCGCCGGCCCGGCCCGCGACATGGGCCTCGACCGCTCCATGATTCTGGGCTATGGCCACGACGACCGTGTCTGCGCCTATCCGTCAATGCTCGCCCAGATCAATGTGGCCAATGTCGAGCGTACGAGCATCACGCTCATCGTCGACAAGGAGGAAATCGGTTCCGTGGGTGCCACCGGCATGACGAGCCGCTTCTTCGAGAACACCGTCGCCGAGATCATGACGCTCGCCGGCGAGGATAGCCCGCTGGCCCTGCGCCGCGCGCTCGCCCGCAGCCGCATGCTCTCCTCTGACGTGTCCGCCGGCTTCGACCCGGGCTATGCCGCCAAGTTCGAGACCAAGAACGCCGCCTTTATGGGTCGCGGCCTGTGCTTTAACAAGTACACGGGCAGCCGCGGCAAGGGCGGCTCCAACGACGCCGATGCCGAGTACGTGGCCCTCGTCCGCGACATCATGGACGAGGCGGGCGTGGACTTCCAGACCTGCGAGCTCGGTCGCGTCAACGCAGGCGGCGGCGGCACCATCGCCTACATCATGGCCAAGTACGGTATGAACGTCATCGACTCCGGCGTTGCCGTCCTGTCCATGCACGCCCTGTGGGAGGTCGCCAACAAGGCCGACATCTACGAGGCATATCGCGGCTACAAGGCCTTCATCGAGCGAGCCTAACCAACCCTTCATCAGTTGCGGTGAAATACGGACTAAACTGGCCCATAAACGGCCAAAACAGACCGTATTCCACCGCAACTTCCTTTTGGCAGAGGAGAGTCCATGCTGCAGGTCATCATTTCGCCCGCCAAGCAGATGCGCGCGGCCCAAGATGCTTTTGAAGTCCTGGGCATCCCACCCTTTGTGCGCGAGACGGCTCGCCTCCACCGCGCACTGCTAGATATCGAGCGGAATGAAGGCAGCGGCGGCCTGCAGGCGCTGTGGAACGTGAGTGACAAACTGCTGGGACCTTGCCTCAACACACTGCATGAGTTCGGGCCCATCCTGAAAAGCGGCGATCTCGACAATCCCGCACTCGCCCGTCACCTCTCCCCTGCCGTCATGTCCTATCACGGCATTCAATACCAGAGCATGGCACCCGAGGTGATGGATTCCGCACAGCTCGCATGGCTGCAAGACCATCTGTGGATCCTCTCCGGCCTCTACGGGTGCGTTCGTCCCTTTCATGCCGTCGAACCGTATCGGCTGGAGATGGGCGCGAAGCTTGTCGTCGACGGTGCCCGAGACCTCTACGCATTTTGGAGCGATAAGCTCGCGCGGGCTATCGCCCCGGCAGGCTCAAACACCACGATCGTCAACCTCGCCAGCGTAGAGTATGCCAAAGCCGTTCTGCCCCACCTCGCGGGCGACGCCACAGCCGTCACATGCCTCTTTGGCGAGGGCATCCGCAACGGGAAGCCCATCCAACAGTCGACCGCCAGCAAAAAGGCGCGCGGCTCCATGGTGCGGTGGATGGCAGAAAACAAGCTCGAGGATGCAAGCGAACTTACCGCATTCAATATCGGCTATCGGCACATCCCCGAGCTTTCAGACAAAAACACCCTGGTTTTCATGAACGCGCAGGCACTATAGGCCCGCCGTTTCCAAACACCCCGTTACTCCGCCAAGCCATCGGCCTTTGCAATCTCGCTCGTCGAGCCATCTTGGTAGGTAATCTTAACGTGCTCTACGTCGGATACCGTAACGCCCGACGGAGGTTCCAGACGCCACTCCGTCAGAGCGATATCCATGGTCGTGGGCACATCGCCCTGATCTTTGAGCTTCACCATGAGTGTTTTGAGTGCCTCATCAAACGTCACGCGTTCGATTTCTTCGCCCGGAATAGACCCGCCGCTCAACTGCAGCTGCACAAACTCGTCGCGCGGATACCAATAGTCGCCCGGTGCGGCAACCGTGTTGCCACCAGAAACTTTCATGGTCATAATCGGCAGGGCATCGTCGGCTTCAAACCCCCAGGTGACGCCGCCACGACCGCCGAACGTCCAAATACAAAAGGCAATCACCAACACGGCAAGCACCGCAAAACCAATCGCGACAAGGCCATGGTGCGCGCGGCTCTCCTCGGCCGATACATCCCACTGTGTCTCTCGATATAGATGCTTGTCTTCCATGTTCGCCTCCCCACAGGCACGCTCGTTGGCCCAATCGTACCCATTCAGGCTATACTTGAGCCCATGACATAAACGGGGAGCTTGCAGGACAGGACGGCAGGCTGAGACTGGGCGCGCCCGCCCTGACCCGCAAACCTGATATGGGTAATGCCAACGAAGGGAGCCGTGCCAATGAGCACACAGACCGAGCCCAAGCTCGTCACGCAAATCGACTTCGCCCGCGCCGGGCAGATTACGCCGCAGATGAAGGAAGTCGCCGAGCGCGAGCATCGCGACCCCGAGTACATCCGCGAGCGTGTGGCCGACGGCCGCATCGCCATTCCCGCCAACATCGTGCACATCAAAAAGGGCATGCGCGCCTTTGGTGTCGGTGAGGGCCTGTCCACCAAGGTCAACGTCAACCTGGGCATCTCGGGCGACAAGGCCGATGCCGCCGAGGAATGGAAGAAGGTCAAGATTGCCGAGGACTTTGGCGCCGACGCCATCATGGACCTCTCCAACTCGGGCAAGACGCGCCAGTTCCGCCAGCAGCTCATCGACGAGACGCCGCTCATGGTGGGCACCGTCCCCATGTACGACGCCATCGGCTACATGGAAAAGCCGCTGGTCAAGCTGACCAAGGACGACCTGTTCGAGGTCGTGCGTGCGCACGCCGAGGACGGCGTGGACTTTATGACCATCCACTGCGGCATCAACAAGTCGGTCACCAAGACCTTTAAGGAAACCGGCCGCCTGATGAACATCGTGAGCCGCGGCGGCTCGCTGCTGTTTGGCTGGATGGAGGTCACCGGTAACGAGAACCCGTTCTATGAGTTCTACGACGAGTTGCTCGAAATCTGCCACGAGTACGACGTGACGATTTCGCTCGGCGACTCCTGCCGCCCGGGCTGCCTCTACGACTCCAACGACGCCACCGCGACCGCCGAGATGATCGAGCTGGGCAAGCTGTGCAAGCGCGCCTGGGCAGCCGGCGTCCAGGTCATGGTCGAAGGCCCGGGTCATATGGCGCTCGACGAGATCGCCGCCAATATGAAGCTGCAGAAGCGCCTGTGTCACAACGCCCCGTTCTATGTGCTCGGGCCGCTGGTGACCGATATCGGCGTGGGTTACGCCCACATCACCGCAGCCATCGGCGGCGCCATCTCCGCGAGCTCCGGCGCCGACTTTCTGTGCTACGTGACGCCGGCCGAGCACCTATGCCTGCCTAACGCCCAGGATGTGCTCGACGGCCTTATGGCCACTAAGATTGCCGCGCACGCCGCCGACATCGCCAAGAAGGTGCCCCACGCCCGCGACATGGACGACAAGATGGGCCAGGCGCGCCGCAAGCTTGACTGGGACGCCATGTGGGAGTGCGCGCTCGACCCGGTTACGGGCAAGAAGCGCTACGATGAGTCCCCCGCCGCCACCGAGGGCACTTGCACCATGTGTGGCAAGATGTGCGCCGTCCGCACCGTCAACAAGATCTTCGAGGGCACCACGATCGACCTCGGCATGGAGGACTAGCCTGTCGCTGCGGCCGCTTCTGTCGGCGAGCTGGTGCCTGTCAATTGTTGACGCATGAACATTTGCTTGCATTTGCGTAAAGATTGCATCGCCCGCCCGGGTTCGACATAGAGTCGGCCCGGGCATCTTTATAAGCTGGCTTATAGACCCATTTGATTCCGATCGAACAAGGGAGCGAACATGGATCGCAGTAAGGTACCTGCCGTTCTATCCATCGCAGGATCCGATTCCAGCGGTGGCGCCGGCATTCAGGCCGACATCAAGAACATCACGGCGCACCGCCTGTATGCCGAGACGGCCATCACCACCATCACCGCACAGAACACCCTGGGCGTTACCGCCGTGCAGGATATCTCGCCAGATATCGTAGCCGCGCAAATAGACGCCGTTTTTGACGATATCCGTCCCAGCGCCGTCAAGATCGGCATGGTTTCTTCTGTCGAGATTATCGAAGTCATCGCCGACCGCTTGAGCGCCTGGAACGCAACGAACGTGGTCATCGACCCCGTCATGGTCGCCACCTCGGGCGCGCGGCTGATTGCCAAAGATGCCGCCGAGGCGCTCACCCGCCGCCTGTTCCCGCTAGCGACGGTTATCACGCCCAATATTCCCGAGGCCATGGCCCTGCTCGACTACGAGGTCGACTCCGAGCGCACGCAGCAAAATGCTGCCATGCTCCTCACCCGCCGCTTTGGTTGCGCATCCCTCGTTAAGGGTGGGCATCTTGTCAACGAGGCCAACGATGTACTGGCCGAACCCGCGCCACTCGATGACGAGGGCAACCATCTGGGAGATCCACTCACCACGTGGTTCCGCCACAAGCGCATCGAGACCGACAACACGCACGGCACCGGATGCACGCTCTCGTCCGCCATCGCCTGCGCGCTGGCTCAGGGCATGGATCTTGCCGACGCTGTCAACGCCGGCAAGGCATACCTAACGGGCGCTCTGGCCGCCGGCTTTGACATGGGCAAAGGCTCCGGCCCCGTCAACCACATGTGGCAGTATTAAGATTCGCAGCCCAAAACCGCCGCAAAGGGGACAGGCACCTTTGCGGTGGTTCCCACAAACATCTCAATCTGTAACAGTTAGAGTCCATTTTTCGGCCCACCTGTTACAAATCGAGACATCCAAATTCCACTGAGAAGATAATCTCGATGTGTAACGGTAACTCGGCAAAATCGACCCTAGATGTTACAGATCGAGACAAACGACCGATATCGACCTAGATAATCTTAATCTGTAACATCTAGCCCGTTTTCGGCCTTACAACTGTTACAGATCGAGACAAAGCAACGAAACAAGCCGTCGCAAGGGGAACTTCTGTACTGCTTTGGGTCGCGCTACTCACCAAGCATCTCTTGGAGCTTGGCTGCCACGGCGTGGCCCAGGCTCTCGTGGCTTTCGGGCATCATGTGCAGATAATCGATATCGCCCGGCTCGGCAAAATCAGCGGCATTCAAAAAGTCGCAGCAAAACTGTTTAGCAGCATACGCATAGTATTCGGCAAAATGCTCCGAGGCCTCGACGGAGCGCTCGTCAAAGTCGGTCATGTACACATCGGCGATCTGCGGTTTAATCTTGATAGGCGCCATCAGCAGAATACGCGGGCAGGGCGCGGCTTCGGTCCAGGGAAACGCGCGGACGGTGCGAATCAGCGCCATGGCGCCGTCAGCGATATCGGCAGCCCCCACGCTAAAGACCGTCTTGCAGTCGTTGGTGCCCAGCATAATCACGATCGCATCCAGCGGCTTATGAGCCTCGAGCAGCATCGGCAACGCGCGGATGCCGTTGAGATTAGTGTCCAGATGGCACATGTCGTCACGCACCGTCGTGCGGCCGTTGAGGCCTTCCTCAATCACGTGCCAGCCCTCGCCCA
>CABQXG010000030.1 GCA_902468045.1 uncultured Collinsella sp. | reverse complement strand
TGTCGGTGGTAGCAGCGCCAGCAGCGGTCTTCTCAGCCACGATGGTGTAGGTGGAGAGCTTGGTGACCTTAAAGACAACGTTACCGTTGTTGTCGGCGGTCAGGTTCAGGGTCTCCTTGCTACCGTCGTTGTGCTGGACATAGACGGTAACCTTAGCGTTGGCGTAGGCCTTGCCAAGGGTGAAGGTGACGGTCAGCGGGTTGGACTCAGAAACGGTACCCTCGACGGTCTCGGTGATCTCGAAAGAAGCGACCACGTTGGCGCCGGCAGGGGTGCCCTCGGCGTTCTTGGTGGTGGAAGCAACCTTGACGTTAGCGTTGTTAACGCTGGCGGTCACGTTGTTGGCGCCGGTGGCGGTGGTGTTGGCAGGGCTCGGGGCGGCGAAAGCAGCCACGGGCAGAGCCAGGGCAAGAGCGAGAACGCTCAGTGCTGCCATGAATCTCTTCTTCATGTTAGGTACTCCTCAACTTGCAGCTTGTGGACTTTTAAGTGCCTAGTAGTATGGCCCTTTTTTGTAAATTGTGACTAATGAGTTCTATATGAAACAACATTGCTGCTTTTTTGCTCACTCATTGGCCCCAAACAGCGACTTAGTGTGATGGTTCTGTGACTTATTGGCCTTGTGTTACGGGCGTGACCTGCGAACCCGCGCCGTTTGCACCGGTTTCGCTATCCTCGCTGTCCGCATCCTCGCCCTTTTGGGCATCGGCGATCGTTGCGGCAGCGGCAACAATACCGCGCTGAGGAGCCACGCCCGTCTGTGTCTGAGCGCCCTCGACAAGCTCCGTGCCGGCATGCGCGAGCTCAGCAGACTTGAACATCGCACTCAGGTCGACCCCGCCGCCAGTGTAACCGAGTGCAGCAAGTGCGATCACAATCACCGCAACAACAACTGCAATCGGCACATAACGATGCCAGGCAGCAGGATTGAGCCCACTGCGGCGGGCAGCACCGCGGCTAATGTAGCCCAGCGTTCCGTCGTGCTTAAGCTTAGAGCCCACCACGCGCTTGCGCCCCCACAGCGTCGACTCGGCCTGCATAGCCAAGCGAGCGCTTGCCGAAGGATAGCCGTATTTGGTGCGTTTGAACGAACCGTCGAACCCCGACGCGTGCTTGCCCCACGTCCGGGACGTCGTGCGGCGGTTAACTGGAGCCGCGCTCCGTCTATTCCGGTTTGGTTTTGAAGTCTCCGCCATATGCCCCCGCACGCTGTAACGCAATCGAAACATTACTGCTTTGGACTGTAGCACACGCGCCGCACGCGGTCACGGGCACCTCGCTCAGCGGTCGTCGTCCTTCAGCAAGCGCCACAGGGTCGTGCGGCTTATTCCCAGCACCTCGGCAGCGCGGGTCCGGTTGCCCTGAAGGTAGCCCACGACCAGCCGCGCAATGTCGCGTTCGGTATCGGCCAGTGGACGCAGAATATACAGGTCGCTGTCGAGCGTCGGAGCGCCAAAGGTTGCGGTTTTGATGACGTCCTCCTGGGCGAGCACCTCTTCCGCCACCGCGCGCTCCGCCACACCCGACCCTACTAATATATAGAGTCGTTCCGAGACCTCGCGAAGCTGCAGATAGTTGCGTGGCCAGCGATAGCCGTTGAGCGTCGAGGCAGCCTCCTCGGACATACTCGGAGCGGCAGTTCCAAAGACATCTGACAGATATGACAAATACTGCGCAACCTTTTTCGATGCACCACCCTGCTCGGCAATCGCAGGCGCCACACTTACTGCGCACGCCAAGCGCTCGGTTACAAAAGCGGCCTGATCACTTTCGCCACCGCCCGGCATATCGTTTGCCGTCAGAACCACATGGCAACGCGCGGCCAGCGCCGTGTCGGTCATCGTGGAGACAAGCTCGCGCAGACGATGCGGCGAAAGTGCATGCCAGCCGCCAATACAAAGGGTCAGCCTTGCCTGGAACAGCGGCGATTCCGAGCTTTTGAGCAGATGGCGCCAGCCGCGATCCGTGAGCTCGTCAAGCGCCACGGACACAAAGGGTTCGTCAGCATAAGGCCCATCCAGATAGAGGCGTTTTGCAATCTCTGTCTGGCCGGCACCCAGCTCGCCCTCCAACATGAGGGGCACGCCGCGGTCATAGCTTTCGCAGACGGGGCCAGCGACCGCAGCGGCACCCTCGACAATGCCGTACGCGCTTGCCTCGTAGCGTGCCTCGACCTCATCTGCGTTAAGCCACTCAATACCCGCGTGTGCCGCCGCACCGTGCACCTCGCGGACCACGACCACCCAAAGCGCGCCGTATTCCTTGGCGACCGGACGCACCGTAAGGCTCAAGCGCCCTCCCGCATGTCCCATCACCAGGCGCGTGCCGTTGCCCACTCGCCCCAGGCGCTCGGCGACAAATGCCGCGACATCTTGCTCGAGCGCGACATCATCCATGGTCGAAATCGCCACGCGTCCATGCCCATCGATTGCCAACGCCGAGGCCCCGGCAGCAGCCAAGGCCTCGATCAAGATTTGTAGCTTGGCGTCACTGTTCATATTGCGTCCCGTCCTCGGCGCCACGCCGCCGGCGACGGCCGCGCAGGCGAGTGTTTCAAAATTGAACGATATTGCTCACCAAACACTATAGGGCAGAAGCCGCCGTCCTGCGAGTATATGAGTTGCCCCGCATCGCCATCCTGGCGGGGCGATAAGAGCTCTTCGGGACCTATAAACCTGCGGACAAGCCATACCCGCAAGAGCTCCTATCGCTCCACCGCGGACGTGCGCTCGCCAGCACGCAGCACACAAATCAGCTACTTCTCTACCAGATTCCCAGCACGTGCTGCATTCCCAAACTCATGCACGCAATGCCAATCCAGCAGCAAAAGCCCAATGCGATGGGCTTGCCGCCCTTTTTGACCAGCTCGACGATATCGGTATTAAAGCCAATAGCAGCCATGGACATCACGATAAAGAACTTCGACAGCTCCTTGATGGGCGCCGTAATAGATGCAGGAAGCTGAAGCACCGTGGTGATCACGCTCGCCAGCACAAAGAACAGCACGAACATGGGAAACGCGCGTTTAAGCGAGAACGTGCTTTTGGCGTCGCCGCCGGCCTTGCGCGCCAAATGCATCTGCCAGCATGCGAGAACCAACGTAATGGGAATAATGGCCAGCGTCCTGGTGAGCTTGACCACCGTGGCGCTTTCGAGCACATTGGCGCCGGGATGCATGCTGTCCCAAGCGCTCGCCGCAGCCGTTACCGACGAGGTGTCGTTGATGGCGGTGCCGGCAAACAGGCCAAAGCCCTCGTTGGTCAGCCCGAGCATGCCGCCGAGCGTCGGAAACACGAGCGCCGCGATAACGTTAAACAGGAAGATGACCGAAATAGCCTGGGCAATCTCGCGATCGTCGGCATCGATGACGGGCGCGGTCGCGGCGATGGCAGAACCGCCGCAAATCGACGAACCCACACCCACAAGCGTCGCGATCTTGCCCGGCACGTTCATAACGCGGCAGAGCACGAAGGCGATGACAAGCGAGGTCGAGATCGTCGCCACGATAATCGGCAGCGACTGAGCGCCTTTGGACAGAATCTGCGAGAGGTTCATGCCAAAGCCAAGCAGGATCACCGCGTGCTGCAAGACTTTTTTAGACGTATAGGTGACACCGGCGGCGAGCTGTTCGCGACGATTCTTGGGAAAGACGAGCGCCAGGACCATGCCAAAGAGGATGGCAAACACCGGCCCGCCAACCACCTCAACCTGTTTGCCGAGCAACGTCGCGGGGATGGCAATGATCAGGCAGAACAAGACACCCTTCCAGCGCTCGCGTACGATATTGGCCAGTTGCATATGGGATTCCTTCTTTCTATTTCACGTTTGCGACGGCTTATGATACGGCAACATTGAGCACAGCTCTGCGCAAACAAAGACTAAGATGCCGCAATAGTTCTTGGGCAACAGCCGAATTACCCACCGCGGAGAGCTGATTCGCGGCATAATTAACAGCTGATATATGAGTGTGATAGAACGGTTGTGAGGCACTATGGAAGAATCGATGCACGTCGGCGAGCAGGAAACGAGCCTACAGGACCAGTCCTACCACACCATTCGACGCAAAATCGTCTACTTGGACTACAAGCCGGGCGAAAAGCTGGGCGTCAAGCAGCTTTGCGACGACCTGGATATGGGGCGCACCCCTGTGCGCGAAGCGCTGGTGCGTCTGGCGCAAGAAGGCCTGGTTCGTACCGTGCCCCAAAGCGGCACCTATGTCTCGCCCATCAACCTCACTCTTGCCGAGAGCGCCTGCTACATTCGCGAGCATCTGGAAAAGCAGGTGATTGTGGAGTGCTGCGCCCGTGCCACCTCGGCAGGCATCGAGCAGCTCGACCGAGCCATCGCGCTGCAGGAAAAGACCATGGCCGAGGAGGATCGCATCGGCTTCTTTTTAAGCGACAACCTCAGGCACCGCATGATCTTTAGCATCGCGTGCCGCAGCACCGTGTGGTCGTGGCTCGAAGAGACCAATGCCGACCTGGAGCGCTTCCGCTGGCTGCGCGCCGCCACGCAGGTTCTCGATAATCAGGACATCGTGAACGAGCACAAGCAGATTCGCCGCGCCATCGCCGGTCGCGACCCCATCGAGGCGAGCTTTTTGGTCAGCAAGCACCTGCATATGATGTTCCGCAACCAAACTGAGGTCCTGGACCAGTTCCCCGAATACTTCGAGACCAGCAAGCTCCGCTAACCTGCCAAAACCACCACAAAGGGGACAGGCACCTTTGGTTTTTCCGCACAAAAAGGCCCGGCTCCGTCTGATGACGCGGAGCCGGGCCTTGCTGTTGGCGCGTTTCGACAACGGGGCACTCGATGTCAGTCACCAGCAGCGAGCGGGCCGCATTTGCGCCAAGGTGACGTGAAATGAGAGGGCGCTGACCTTCTGGTCGCGCCCTCGAAATTGAACGTCAGATTGGCGTGAATGCGGCCCGCGCAGCGTCAACGGGTCCGCCGTTCGTTAGAACGGCGGAACATACACCACGTTGTCGCGGCGCGGCTTTGCATCGGGGAGTGTGTCCTCGGCGTAGCCCAGAATGCAATTGCCTACACCGCGCAGGCTTCCGTCGGCGGGCAGGCCCCACTTGGCAAGCAGTTCCAGTCCCTCGGGTGAGTCAAAGACCTCGTGCGCGCGGTGGATCCAACATGAATCGACGCCCAGCGCATAGGCTGCGTTGAGCAGGTTGCCCATGGCGAGCGAGCCGTCTTCCAGGTGCGTGGGCACGCTGCGGTCGACGAGCACCACCACAACGGTCTTGGCACCGTAGAAGGGATCTCCCTCGCTGCCCATAACTTGGGCGTTGAGCTGCGAGAGGCGCTCGACGGTTGCGGGGTCGGTGACGGCGACGAACGTGACCGGCTGGCGTCCCATGCCGCTCGGCGCGTACTGGCCGGCTTCGATAATGCGTGCGAGCTTCTCGGCCTCGACGGGGCGATCGCTGTATTTGCGGCAGCTGCGGCGGTGGATGAGCGCTTCGATGGTCTCCATGTGTCCTCCTGACGTTGGTTTCGTTGCCTCGTTCTTACCCGCCGAACCAAAACCGTAATCGCGCAGTCGGCCCCAAACAATGCAAGCTACCATGTGGAAAAGTTGGTTTGCATAAAACTTCAGCCAGAATGTGACAAACCGGTGGGATGGTTAAACGTTTTATCCCGTCTACCCTGCGGTTTTTTACCACTTGCCTAAATGATGCGCGCATAAGCTCTGATAAAGGTTTTACTAAAGGAGCACCAACGTTTATCAACGCGCCATGGTGGCGCCGGGCCAGGAGGTAACATCATGTTCCAGGCTGGAGATGTCGTCGAGACCGACTTCGAAGGATTTCTGAAGCTGCTGCGTTCCAAGACGCGCGCTTTTGTGTCGATTAACGATCACGAGTACTACATCACGCACACCGATGGCTATTGGCGTGTTCAGGATTGCGAGGCCCTCAACGATAAGGGCCACTTTACTGACTGCTCCGAGCTGGTCAACACGGTTTGCGAGGTCGTCGAACTGCCGTGGATCTGCGGCAAGAGCCTGCACGACAGTTTCTCGGGCGCCACGGTCTACGAGGCCGTCGCTGCTTAACAGCCAACAATCGATATTCTCTCGCAACCGCCGGCGCCGCCCCCGCGCCGGCGGTCTTTTTTGTCGATATGCTTATGTGGAGCCGACCATAAGCAACGAGCTTATTGACGATAGTCAAAACTCGGACTAATGTAGAGATATAAATTGGTCAAAACTCGGACAATCGAATGGTGGGAGAGATGAATAGTGCAGTTAGCCTGGTCGATTTCGACCGGATGCTCAACGGGCTTGACCGTATCTATTCGGAGTTCGCACGCACCTGCGGTCTTTCGGACTGCGCCTACTGGATGCTCGTCGACACGAGTGCGGCGGGCGGAAGCGTTGCCGTGAGTCGGCTGACGAGTGAATGGTTCTACAGCAAACAGACCATCAATTCGGCGATTAAAACGCTTAGGGCGCGAGGGCTTGCGACGTTGGAGTTTGCCGAGGGCAGTCGTAAAAACAAGGTTGTACGACTGACCGAAGAAGGCGTGCGGTTTGCCAAGCGCTACGCGTTGCCGGCGCAAAAAGCCGAGCAACAGGCATTCGAGGCGCTCGAGCCGTGGGAACAGTGCGAGATCATGCGCTTGGTCGGTAAGTTCTCCCATGTTCTTAACGAAGAGTGCGAGGCATTTAAACGGCAAGTGGCCGCCGAGAACGAGACTGACGATAAGGGCGAGGGGGACGCATGCGACTCTTAATGAGGTTTATGAGGCCGTACCGCGGTCTGATTGCGGTGACGCTGTTTGCGGTGCTGATAGATAACGTCGGTACGCTGTTGGTTCCCACGATGCTGGCGAACATGGTCAACACCGGTATTACCACGGGCGATGTCGACTATATATTACGCAACGGCCTGTACATGCTTATCGCGACCGGCATGGCCAGCGGCGGCACGGTGCTGGGCTGCTATCTTTCGGCGCGCCTGGCCGCCAACGTGGCCTGCGATATCCGCAATGCCGTGTACGACAAGTCGCTCGAGCTGTCCGCCAGCGACTTTGAGCGCTTTGGCACGGGTTCGATGATCACGCGCTCGCTCAACGACATCAACGTGATTCAGCAAGCTGTCCTTCAGACGATTCAGCTGGTGCTGCCGGTGCCGTTCTTGGCCGTGGCAGGCATCATTTTTGCTTGGTTCATCGATCCCGCCATGGGCACGCTGCTGGGCGTGGTGGTTGCAATCGTGCTGGTGGCGGCGGTCTTTACCGTTGCCAACGCCGCGCCGATCTTTATGCGCCTGCAGAGCTTTATCGACCGCATGAACGTGGTGCTGCGCGAGAACATCGTGGGCGTGCGCGTCATCCGCGCATTTAACAAGGAGCGCCACGAGGAGCAGCGCCTGGACGAGGTGTTTAGCGATTACGCGGCCAATGCCATCAAGGTCAACCACCTGTTTGTGGGTCTCGACAGCTCCAGCTTCTTTTTGATGAATATCGCCGAGGTGGCGGTGCTGTGGGTGGGCGGCAACCGCGTGGGCGTCCACGCCATGCAAATCGGTAGCATCTCGGCCGTGCTGGAGTACGCGATCCTGATCCTGTTCTTTGTGATGACGGCGCAGATGGTGATTCTGACGCTCCCACGCGCCGCCGCATGCCTGAACCGTGCGCAGCAGGTGATGGAGATTGAGCCGAGCATCGTGGACGGCAAGCGCACGCTGGACACGTGCGCGGCGGAGTCTGTTGACGGTGCCGACGCGGTGGCCGTGTTCGACCACATGTCGTTCCGTTTTGACGATGCCGACGAGGATACCCTGTGCGACCTGAGCTTTGCCTGTCGCCGTGGCCAGACCACGGCGATTGTAGGCTCGACGGGTTCGGGCAAGTCGACGGTGGCCAAGCTCTTGCTTCGCTTCCACGATGCCACGAAGGGCGCCATTCGCCTGAATGGCATCGATCTGCGCGACCTTTCGCAAGACGACATCCGCGGGCGTATCGCCTATGTGCCGCAGAAGGCATGGCTGTTCTCGGGTACGGTGGCGAGCAACCTGCGCTTTGGCAACGAAGACGCGACTGAGGCTGACATGCTCCATGCGCTGGAGGTTGCCCAGAGCACCTTTGTGCTCGACCAGCCCCAGGGGCTCGATACGCCGGTGGCCCAGGGCGGCACGAACTTCTCGGGTGGTCAGCGCCAGCGCCTGGCGATTGCCCGCGCACTCATGAAGCATGCCGATCTATATATCTTCGACGACAGTTTTTCGGCCCTGGACTTTAAGACCGATGCGGCACTGCGCCATGCGCTGCAGGACGAGACGTGCGATGCCGCGGTGCTCATCATCGCCCAGCGCATCGCGAGCGTCATGGATGCCGATCGCATTGTGGTGTTGGATGACGGTCGTGTCCACGGCGTGGGCACGCACGAGGAACTGCTGGCGGGCGACAACATATACCAGGAGATTTACGCCTCGCAGATGGAGTTTGCGGGGAACACGGACGCCAGCGACGGCGGCGACGATGGCTGCGCTCGCTGCAGCGATGGACTCCCTGGAGCCGCGCGCCCACCTGCGCGTGGCTCTCGAAGCTGGCGTGGAGACGATTATCCGCCGGGGTATCGGGCACAGTGGTCTCGCGCTGGGCGCGTTGTTTGAGGCGTGGGCCGGGGCCCTAGCGGATGAGCACCAGGTGACCTCGCTCGCGGCCCGCCGCATGCTGGCGGCCTCCTTGACACCTGTGGCCTCGTCGATCGAATGGTCGGATGCGCTCGTTGAGATGCTCAGTGGTGCCGTGCGCGAGCTCGTGGACATGGGCGATACGCTCCCCGAGGTGGAAGACGTCTTCTCCCGCTTTTCGAGCCAGGCACAGATTGGCTTGGTCGAAGCGACGAATGAATCGACGGGTCGTATCGATCCGGGCGGTGCGTTCATCGCTCTGGTGCTCGCGTGCATCGATGCCGCCATGCGTGACGACGCCGGCATCTTGCAGTCCTTCACCGCGATGCTCGCTGACCTCGCGGAGCGCCACTCGCGCGCACCGGAGGCCGCCTCACCCCCGCCCGGCCGTGATTTCACGGTCGACATCATCCTGGAGGGTACCGAAGACGACCTGCGTGGGCTGCTTGTGCGCCTGGGGGGACTCGGTGCGCGCCTCTCCTACGTGGGCCGTGTGGATCTGTTTGGAATGGGGGAGTGGCGTCTCCACGTGGATACTTCCGCAC
>CABQXG010000029.1 GCA_902468045.1 uncultured Collinsella sp. | reverse complement strand
GGCTACGATGCGCTCACCGTAAGCGAGAACAGCCTACTCGCTGGCATGGCCGCTACCATCAACGAGGTTCTCGACGGCGCGACCCCCACCATCGCCTGGACCCCCACTCTCAGCACCCTCTAAATAAGTTGCGGTGAAATACGGACTAAAATCGCCCTTTCGGGCACCAAACAGTCCCTATTCCACCGCAACTCAACAGCCGGCACCGGGGGACGTTCCTTTTCTGCCGGCACCTGGGGACAGTCCTTGCGGGGCGTCCCTACAGCGCCTATGCCAGCTTGTCGATTTGCCCAATCTCCCAAAGCGGAATATTGACGAGCATGCCCTCGTCTCTATATGCCGCCAGGGAGCTCCTCACGCAACGCTCGAGCTTGAATTTTTCGCAGGCTATTTTCAGACTCTTCGCTTTAAGGTTCTCTGCCGCCTTGACCTCAAGCGGAAGCACGGTTCCCGCATGGTCGATGGCAAAGTCGGTTTCGGCATTGCCAGAGGTAGAGGACCAATACGCGGGAGTTTTGTCCTGGAGCAAAAGCTCCTGCGCGACGTATTGTTCGGTCAGCGAACCTTTGAACTCGGTAAAAACAGCGGATCCGTTAAGAACGATGGCCGGAGAGAGACCGGAGAGCGCTCCGAGGATGCCGGTGTCGATGCAGAACAGTTTGAAGCCCGAGAGGTCTTCGTAGCTCGAGAGCGGCGCCTTTAGAGCGGAAACACGTGGCACCTTATGAACGATTCCGTAGTCCGTGAGCCACTGGAGGCTTTCCTCGAAATCGCGTGCGCGCGCTCCGGGGCGAAGGGCGCCATAGACAAACTTCTTGTTCTCCTTTGCAAGCTGGCCGGGAAGGGATTTCCAAACCAACCTCATGCGCTCGACGATGCGGGCGGGTGCATGTTTGCCAAAATCGGATTCGTAAGCCTCGATGATTTGCTGCTGAAGCCTTCGGGCTTCGACGAAGTCGCGTGTCTCGGCGAAAGCGGAGACAACTTCGGGCATACCGCCGACAACAAGGTATTCCTTGAGCAAGCGCTCGAGCTTTTCGGTAACGTTTGCCAGAAGGTTCATGTCTGCGGCAAGGATGGCATCGGCGAGCGGGTTGCCGTCGACGGCACGAACGAACTCGGCAAACCCCATGGGACGCATGGTGAGCTGGTCGATTTTGCCGACGGGAAATGACTCGTTTTCGCGTCGGAGCGCGAGGCCCATATAGGAACCGGCTGCCACGATGTGGTATTCGGGTGCAAGTTCGTTGAAGTACTTGAGTGAGGTGATCCCGCGTGGCGCCTCTTGGATCTCGTCGAAGATGATGAGCGTGTCTGCCGGCGTTACGGTTTGGCCACGTAGGAGTTCTATCTGGGAGATGATGCGCTTGGGGTCGAGGTCCCCATCGAACAGCGAGCGTGTGCTCGGATCGAGCATAAAGTCAAAACGAATGACGTTTCGATACTGCTGGCTTGCGAATTCGTTAAGAAGCCAAGTCTTTCCTGTCTGGCGGGCTCCCCTAAGCAAGAGAGGTTTGCGATTCGCCCTTGATTTCCAAGCGATAAGTTCACTCATAAGCTGTCGCTGCATATTGCCTCCCAACCCTCTCGGCTAGTATAAGGCCATTTGGTCGTTTCCATCGGAAAATGTGCGAGACAACCACGTTTTTCCATCGGAAAATGTGCGAGACAGCCACGTTTTTCCATCGGAAAATGTGTAAATACCAACCTAAGTTGCGGTGGAATAGTTCCTAAATGGGCTGATAAACTGCCAAAACAGGAACTATTCCACCGCAACTTAGAGCCCCGCCGGCGTGTAAAAGAAACGAGCCCGCATCCCTTGGGGACACGGGCTCGAAAGCTCCATATGGTAGGGGCGGTGGGACTCGAACCCACAATCCTTGCGGCGAGAGATTTTAAGTCTCCTGCGTATGCCAATTCCGCCACGCCCCCGTGAGACTAGAAGTCTAGCACAAGCCGTCCGTTACGCGTTGACGGCCATCGAGTGTTGGCCCGACTTCTCCAGGAACTCTTGGAACTTTGCCTCGTCGCCCTTGTTTTGATACTGCAGGGCCAGCAGGTACTCCAGTCGGCAGCGCTTGACCGGGTCGTCGCCGACATCCTCGAGCATGCGCTCCAGCTCGGGAATGTCGTTGTGGCGCTTGAGGATCATCGTGTCGTACATCAGCTGGCATTCGTGTGCGACTGCCTCGGCCTGACCGCCCTCAAAGCCCTTGATCTCGTGCAGCAACTCCTTGGCCTTTTTGCGGTCCTCCTGGCCAACGTAGTAGTTAAAAGCTTTGATTACCAGGTCGACGCGCTGCATCTTGGGCAGGTTGAGTCCCAGTAGCAGGTCGAACATCTCGTCGGCGCGCTTATGGTCCTCGCGCAGCAGATAGGAGTTCAGGCGCAGGTAGTCGCGGTTGTAGCGCGGGTACAGCATGCTGGTGAGTTTGCCGTCGAGCAAACGATCGAACTCGTCCCACTGCTTGGCGGCCATCAATTGCTGCAGGCGTTTAAACGTGGTGCGTTTTTTGACGCTAAAGAACACCGACACGGCGATGCAGATGATAACGACGGCGGTCCAGAGTGTGCGGGAATCGGGCATATTAGGGTCCTTAGTCGCTCATAAAGCGAGCGGTATGACAACACGTACTAGATGTATTATACGCAGCGCGCAAGCAAACTGGCATAAAAGCTCATCGAGGCCGAGTGCCATCGCTCGCTGCGGTACACTTACCTAAAGTAAACCATGAAGGGAGACATTACCTATGAAGAAGATCGTTTTGGCTTGCGGTGCTGGCGCTGCTACTTCCACGCTCGTTGCCCAGAAGGTCGCTACTCTGCTCGACGCCAACGGTTATGCCGACAAGTACGAGATCGTGCAGTGCGCCATCTCCGAGGCCAAGGATTACTGCGACGAGGGCGCTGACCTGCTGATCGCCACCACCGTTGCCCCCGAGGGCCTCACCTGCCCGTACGTGAGTGGCGTGCCCTTCATGACCGGCATGAACCGCGTTGCCGCCGAGAAGGCCGTTCTCGACGTCATGGCTCAGTAGGCGCTGACTGCATGAGTGAGCAGAACGCCAACCCGGTAGAGCTCTTTGGTATGCGCGTTGCCCATGTGGGCATTAACGCCACCGACCCGGCAGACGCCCTGGAGATCGCGGAGCTGTTCTCGACGATGATGGGCCTGCCCGTCATCGAGACCCCGGTTTCGTACTTCAACGATTCGCTGGTCGAGATCATGAAGCAGAACGGTCGTGGCACCAAGGGCCACATCGGCTTTGCCGTTAACGACATCGATGCAGCTGAGAAGTGGTTTGCCGAGCGCGGGCTCGAGGTCAACGAAGAGTCGCGCGCGCTGCTGCCCGACGGTGGTACCAAGCTCGTGTACTTTAAGCGCGAGTTCGCCGGTTTCGCCGTGCACCTGTGCCGCGAGTAGCGCACAAGCTGCCATAGCTGGCAAAAAGGGATAGGGCCGCGTGGCCCTATCCCTTTATTTATGCCGAGGGGCTTCCTGCCGCGGCAGGCGAATCGTAAAGCGGCTGCCGACCCCTTCGACCGAGGTCACACCGATGACGCCGCCGTGGCTGTCGACGATCCACTTGGCGATCGCAAGCCCCAGACCCGAACCCTGTGCGCCGGCATCGCGCGCGTTGTCGGCACGGTAGAACCGCTCGAACGCGTGAGCTGCGGATTCCTGGTTCATGCCGATGCCCTCGTCCTCAACACTTATGTCGATCGTGCCCGCGCCCGCATCCGGCGTTATGCCAAATGTGACGGTCGTTCCCGCATCCGAGTACTTGGCGGCGTTTTGCACGATCACGCGCAGAGCCTGCTTCACGAGCGCCACGTCGACGGGCGCGTCGCAGCGCGGGTCGCTGGCAAGCGCAGCGTCAGAAGCCAGCCGATACGTGTGCTCGGTATCGATCATCTGCGATTCTTCGCATACCTCGCTGACCAGTGCAGCCAAGTTGGTATGCGCGCGCCGCAGGACCGTGCGCCCGGCATCGCCGCGCGCCAAAAACAGCAGCTGCTCCACAAGCTCTTGCATGTGCTCGCTTTCGGCTTTAAGGGACGCGATGGACTCCGCCAGCACGTCCGGGTCGTCCTTACCCCAGCGGTCGAGCATGTTCACGTAGCCCTGAATCACCGCGATGGGCGTGCGCAGCTCGTGGCTCGCGTCGTTGACAAAGCGCATCTGCTGCAGCTTGGCCTCTTGCATCTGGCGCAGCAGGCGGTTGAGTGCGACCTCGATGCTTGCCAGGTCGGCGTCGCCGGTGGTGACGCTCGGCGAGTCGACGCTTGCGCGCTCGATGGCCTGCTCCAGTGTTTCCATTTTGCCGCCGGCGAGCTGCATGCGGCCGAGTTCGTCCACGCGCAGGGCCAGATCGTTGAGCGGCGCCATGGTGCGGCGCACGCGGCGGGCGCCGCCGAGCATATCGAGCATGCTGATGACCTGCCAACCTACAACAACGATATAGAGGGGCCAAAGTGCGATGAGGTCCTGCGCGAGGGGGAAGGTCTTGGTGGTACGCGCAAGCTCGACGGTATAGGTGAGCGTTGTCAGGTCCCAGCCGCGCGCGGGCTTCAGCGACATGCCGCGAACGGTGGCGCCGGGGATCCATCCTGCGGTAAACGCGCTGTCGGGCAGTGTCTGGTTGTATCCATAGACGAGGATCGCCGCCGCAATCACCACCAGCAACAGATCGAGCCAGACGTAGCTCATCAGGCGGCGCCACATATAGCTCCAGTTGATGGCGCGGGCGATGGAGGTGACGCGCTTGGCCTCGGCGTTACGTGCGGCAGACATAGCCCACCCCGCGCACGGTCTGGATGATGCGGGCACCGCCGGCGTCCTCGATCTTGGCGCGCAGGTGCGCGATGTGCACGTCGACGTTGTTGGTGTCGCCCACGTATTCGTAGCCCAGCGCCTCGTGCGCAATGCGCTCGCGCGTGAGCACGGTGCCGGCATGTGCCATAAGCAGGGCGAGGACGTCGAACTCGCGGGCGGTCAGCACGATGGGCGAGCCGCCGACCGTGACTTCGCGGCGGTCGGGATCGAGCGCGACCGAACCCACGGTGAGCGCGGCGGGGGAGGGCGCGGCTGAGGTCTTGGCCGAGTCTCCAGCCGGGGGTATCGCAGCGGCACCCGTAGCGCCCTCCCCGGCCCCAACGCCGCCAACGCCCGAAGCCGCCCGCACGGCCTCCGAGCGCTTCAGCGCAACGCGGATCCGTGCGAACAACTCCTCAATCGCAAACGGCTTGGTCAGGTAATCGTCGGCGCCGGCATCGAGCCCGGCCACCTTGTCCATCACGGCATCTCGCGCGGTGACCATAATCACCGGCACATCCTTGTGCTTGCGGACACGCCGCAGGACCTCCATGCCGTTGAGCTGTGGCAACAGCACATCGAGCAGAATCAGATCGTAGTCGCGCTCCAGCGCCAGGTCCACGGCGGTGCGGCCGTCAGCGGCGTGCTCCACCTGGTAGCCCTCGTGCTCCAGCTCGAGCGTCACAAAGCGGGCGATTTTCTCCTCGTCCTCTACGATCAGGATCCGTGCCATGTGTGCCCCCGTCTGCGATTACTTGTCGTCGTTCAGATTTTGCTTGATGTCGTCCGCGGCGTCGGCGGCGTGATTCATAAGGTTGTTGATGCTGCCGGGCACGTCGCCGTCGCTGTCGATGCGGTAACGCATGCCAAAGAACAGGCCAATCAGCATCAGCCAAATCGTAGCGCCCCAGGCAAACAGGGCGATGATGGGGATCAGGATGGGGATGTTGAGGATGATCGCATCGCGGCGCGTGGCGATAAACTTGGTGTCCAGGCTCAGGCGGAAGAGCTTTTTGAGGTACTCCCACACGCTGTCCATCTTCTTGGAGAAGTCGGTCTTTTCGCTCGACTTCTCGTAGGCTGCCTGCGCGGCGACCATCTCGGCCGAGGGCTCATCGACCGGCACGGACTCGGTGGCGGCGTGCGCCGATGTGGTCTGCGTCTTGCCCTGCGACTCGAGCCAAATGATGGCGTCCAAAACGTTGCCGTCGGCGGCGTCGAGCGCGGCCTTGGCATCGGTGTAGCTCACGTTGCACTTGGTGCGGATGGTTTCAACTTTTTCGAGGTCGTCCATGACCTGTCCTTTCGTTCGATGGGCGCGAGCGTTGCGTTCGGCGGCCTGCGTTGCGCGGCGCCGCCCCGCCCCTTGTTCGAACTCTATAGTGCAGGTTATAGATTAAGCGATTCTTGAGCCAAGATTAATGTTGGATGAGTTTTTGGGTAGCGGTGGGAAAAGTATTAGACCTCGATAGCGGGGGATGTGGTGCCGGTGCAAAACGGCGTCAAAGGTTGGTCGAGCAGGCGGTTTCTCCATTGATGCCCGCACGGCATGGGACACTTACCCTGCCGCCCTGCTCTGCCGCGGCGGCATGTACCCAAACAACGACCCTCTAAGGAGTTCGATACCAATGAGCGATAACACCAAGCATCTCGCAAAGAAGTGCGTCAAGGACGCGGGGCCGTGCCTCGCGTTGTGCCTTGCCGGCGCAGCGGTCGCGCTGCTGGCTGTTCTGGGGCCATTCGACGTGCTCCGAAGTGCCAGTTCTCTGCACGTTTGCATGGCCCTTGCCGGCGCCATGATGACCGGCGGCGTGCTCGATCTGGTTTTTTGGGTGCTTGACCCGTTTGGATGGAAGAACGAAGGGTAAGCCCTAAGGGATGGAAGGGCTGGAACGGTTGGCTTAGTGATCGTGCAGAATGTGGGCTAGCGACTTACAGGGAAGTGGTAATCCGATGACGGTCTATGTAACAGGCGATATTCATGGCGGCGCTGACATGCAAAAGCTCCGCGATTGGGAGCTTGGGGATAGCCTGGCGAGCGACGACTATCTCATCATCGCGGGCGACTTTGGCTTTCCCTGGGACTTTTCTACCGAGGAATGTGCCGATATTGCTTGGCTGGAGTCGCGCCCCTACACCGTGCTGTTTGTCGACGGCAACCACGAGCGTTTCGATCACTGGGCGGAACGCCCCATGGAGTTGTGGCACGGTGGGCTGACGCAGCGCCTGTCGGATACCTCGCCCATACGGCGCCTGACGCGCGGCGAGGTTTTTGAGCTCGACGGCTCAACGGTCTTTACCATGGGCGGCGCCACGAGCGTGGACAAGGAATACCGCATTCCGTATTCCAGCTGGTGGCCGCAGGAGCTGCCGGACGAGCGCAACTTTGAGGAGGCGCGGGCAAAGCTCGACAGCGTGGGCTGGACGGTCGACTACGTGATCACTCACACCTGCTCTACGCGCATGCTTTCGTCCACGCTTTATCCAGCGTCCGGCTGGAATTGCCCCTCCGTTGATCGGCTTACGGCATTTTTCGATGAGCTGGAAGACCGCTTGGACTACAAGCGCTGGTACTACGGGCATTTTCATCGGGATACCAACCCGGCCGAGCGTCACACCGTGCTCTACGACTGCATCGTTCGCTTGGGCGACGAACTCCAGCCCTGGGATGTTGCGTAGAGGCGGGGTGGCTGGCTACTCGACCGTTACAGTGATGTTCTCCCGATGCGCGCGGATGACGTCCCAGCTAAAGTGCTCGACCAGCTGCTCGGCGGTACGCGGCGTGGTGTCCGGCGCGATGCCTGTTTGCCCGGCGAGCCATCCCAACAGTGCCTCGGGTGTGCCAAAGCGGGTGCGGAGCTCGCCCAGGTCCAGATCGCGATCGCGCTTGGAAAGGCGGCGGCCGTCCGATGACATGAGCAGCGGAATGTGCGCGTAGTGCGGCGTGGGCAGTCCCAGCAGATGTTGCAGATAGATCTGGCGCGGCGTGGAACCAAGCAGGTCGCATCCGCGTACGATCTCGGTGACGCCCATGGCAGCGTCGTCGACCACCACGGCCAGCTGATAGGCAAACACGCCGTCGCTGCGGCGCACCAAAAAGTCACCGCACTCGGTGGCGAGTGCTTCGCATTGGGCTCCGTACGTGCGGTCCACGAATTCGATCACGTCGCTGGCGAGGTCGTCGACGGTGGGCACGCGCAGGCGCGTGGCCGGAGCACGCAGGGCACTGCGGCGGGTGATTTCATCAGCAGAAAGACCTCTGCAGGCGCCGCGGTAGATGGGCGTGCCGTCGCTGGCGTGCGGCGCGCTCGCGGCGTGGAGTTCGGCACGCGTGCAAAAACAGGGATAGGTGAGGCCGGCGTCTTGCAGCTGGCGCAGGGCGTCCTCGTACAGATCCAGGCGATCGTGCTGGTAGTAGGGGCCTTCGTCCCACTCGAGCCCCAGCCAGGTCAGATCGTCAATCAGTTGAGCGGCAAGTTCCGGGCGCTTGCAGCGATCGTCCAGGTCCTCGATACGCAACACGATGCTGCCGCCCTGGCTGCGGGCCGAAAGCCATGCGCACAGGCAGCTGAACACGTTGCCCAAGTGCATGCGGCCCGAGGGCGACGGGGCAAAGCGGCCCACGACGGGGGTGGGCACTGCCGTTGCTGGTGCGTCCGCGGCGGGCGTTGCTATGTTGCGTGTTTTGATATCCATGCGGATGAGTATAGCGCGGGGCTTGGCAGGGAAGGCGTTGCCGCGCTCACAAGTTGGCGGCGGTGCGCATTGCGCACGGTGGGTTTGCGGCTCAAGGTCTCGATCGCTGCGTACCGACTTAGCCTCACAAACGACAGAAACCCCGGCAGCTCTTCGCAACTGCCGGGGTTTCCGCGGAAAAGGGGGACATGATCCTCGAGCGAACGGCAAAGGGGCAAACCGTTTTCGCTCAACTGCTTTATGCCCCTCGGCTGGCGGCTCAGTCAGCGCATGCCGCGCCCACACAAAGCCGCTACACCTGTGACGGAGCTGTGAAGTGGTATCTATTGCTGGCGCAGGCCATGCCAAGGGTGTCCCTAATGACTGGTCATTTAAGAACGTCCCCAATGACTGACTGTTGGGGTGCGGGTGTGACTTTCATCCCGTTTGGCGCTCCGGTCGCCTAGATGTTCGTCATGCGCACCCGCAAACGTGGGACAATGGCGCTGTTGGTTTTACAGACAAAGGATGTGCCTATGAACACCCTCGCCGCCAAAGTCAGCCGGCAGCGCCACCTGTTTGCGCGATTCGCTTCCGTCTGCGTGCTCGTCGCGCTTGCGTTGCTGCTGCTGCCTGTCGCCGCGCACGCCGACGGCTACTCCATGACCCAGACCTATATCAGTGCCACGGTCGAGGCCGATGGATCGCTGACCGTTGTCGAGGGACGCCAGTTTGATTTCGACGACGACATCAACGGCGTGTTTTGGGAGATCAATACGGGCTCCAACCAGCAGGGCGGCACGGCGGGCGTCGACGTGCTGAGTGTCGAGGAAGAGGACACCGCGTTTAACAAAGTCGATAGCGCGAACAAGGGCGACTCTGGCGTCTACACGGTCGAGCAGACCGGTGACGGCGTAAGGATTAAGGTGTTCAGCCCCCACGAGAG
>CABQXG010000028.1 GCA_902468045.1 uncultured Collinsella sp. | reverse complement strand
CATTAGGTCAACGCCCGACCGCTTTCACCCCAACCTCGGGCACCCGGGAAACCTTTACCAAGCTGCGGCGATAACGCAGCCTTCATTTCCTGTAGTTGTTTTTATCTCCTAAGGAGAGCGACATGGAGAACAAGTACATTTGCTCCGTTGATATCGGCGGCACCAAGATTGCGACCGCCATTATGGAGTACCCGGCTGACGGTAGCGTGCCTCATCCCGTTTTTGAGGCCGAGGTTCCCACCGAGGCCCAAGAGGGCGGCGAGGCCGTCTTCCAGCGTATCGAGGCGTCCATCAAGGCTGCTCTCGAGGCGAATCCCGATGTCGAGGTCCTTGGCGTCGGTATCGGTGCTGCCGGCGTCGTCGATCCCAAGACGGGCGCCATCGCGTATGCCAACGAGATCATGCCCGGCTGGTCCGGCGTCCAGTTGGGGCCGCGTCTGCGCGAGGACCTCGGTCTTCCCGTTGCCGTTGTAGGCGACGTGCAGGCTCATGCTCTGGGCGAGGCCCACTGGGGCGTCGGCAAGGGCAAGTTCTCCGTCTTGTGTCTTGGCATCGGTACGGGTATCGGCGGCGCATATGTCGAGAACGGCCGCGTGATGCAAGGCTTCCATGGTGCTGCTGGCCATATGGGCCACATCGAGTGCTCGGCTGCCGCCGGCATTCCCTGCGCCTGCGGGCGTTCTGGCCATCTGGAGTCGGTTGCTTCGGGCACTTCCATTGGTCGAATGTACGATGAGCGTTTTGGCCGCGTCGACCCCAGCCGTCCTTCGGTCGGTCGCGATGTGAACGACCTGTGCCGCGCGGGCGACGCAAAGGCGACCGAGGTCATCCATGACGCCGGCTTTGCGCTGGGTGCCAGCTTGGGCTCGCTCGCTAACATCTTGGACCCCGAGGTCATCGTGCTTTCGGGTGGCGTGATTCACCAAGGTCCCGATTGGCGTTCACAGACGTGGAAGGATTCGGTGCACGAGGGCTATGCCAGCCAGGCGCTCGATCCGCTTCAGGACACGCCGATCCTCATCGGTTCTCTGGAGGGCGATGCTCCGCTCATCGGTGCCGCTGAGCATCTTCTTGCCTCGTTGAAGTAAACGTATCTTCTGTAGGAGCCTCCCGAGACAACACGCCTCGGGAGGCTGTTCTGAGAAAGGTTGCAGCCTTATGACCGTCGATCCTTTGATTCAATCCCTGAAGGGTAAGCTCGTCGTGAGCGTTCAGGCGTATATGGGCGAGCCGCTTCGTACGCCCGAGACCATGGCTCAAATGTCTCGTGCTTGCGAGCTCGGCGGCGCCGCCGCCATTCGCTGCCAGGGCCTTGCCGACATTGCCGCCATTAAGGGTCGCTGTGAGGTTCCTGTTATCGGCCTGTGGAAGGATGGGCACGAGGGCGTTTACATCACGCCGACGCTGCGTCACGCTCGCGCCTGCGTTGCTGCGGGTGCCGATATCGTGGCGATCGACGCCACCGATCGTCCGCGTCCCGACGGCAAGTCGGTCGAGGATACCTTCCGCCCGCTGCACGAGGAGGGTGTGCTCCTGATGGCGGATTGTGCCACCATCGAGGACATTCGCCGTGCGGTTGATATGGGCTTCGACCTTGTATCTACCACGCTTTCTCACGGTGTCGCTGCCATCGACTGCACCATGGCCGATGGCCCCGATCTGCCGCTCCTGCGTCAGGCGACCGAGGAATTCCCCGGTCTTCCCATCATCTGCGAGGGCCGCGTGCACACGCCCGAGGAGGCTCGCGCCGCGATCGATGCTGGCGCCTGGGCCGTTGTCGTCGGCACCGCCATCACGCACCCCACGAGTATTACGAGTTGGTTCAAGGCTGCGCTTGAGGCGTAAGACAGGCCTCGTATCCGCTCGGGGCGGTATACTCAATATAGGCAATTGACCGCGCGGGATCCGGGTTGCTGGGTCCCGCGCTTGTTTTCGGGAGGCAGCACATGCAAAAGGGAGATGCCATGGATGCGGCGGAGCGCTCGGAGCGCATCCCCGATATCGTCATCATCACCGGAATGTCCGGATCGGGCCGCACACAGGCCATGCACGTGTTCGAGGACATGGGCTATTTTTGCATCGATAACCTGCCTCCGCGTCTCATCGCCCAGCTTGCCGAGCTCGTCGGCATCAATACGGGCGTGGGCAGGCATCTCGCCGTCACCTGCGATTTGCGTAGCCAGGGACTGTTTGACGAGTTGCTCGATGCGGTCGCCGCTCTCGAAGAGCGCGAGATGAGCTGCGACATCGTGTTCCTGGAGGCTTCTGACGAGGTGCTGATTCGTCGCTACAGCGAAAATCGCCGCCGTCATCCCATTGCCAAGCCGGGGGAGACTACGGCCGATGCCATTCAGCGCGAGCGCCTTCAGCTGCAGGGCGTGCGCGACCGAGCCGATATGATTATCGACACGAGCCGTCTGCGCACCTCTGCGCTGCGCAACAAGCTGCGTATGGCATTTTCCGAGCTGTCCGACCAGCAGCTTATGGATGTCCACGTGTTCTCGTTTGGCTTTAAGCACGGCATGCCCGTCGAAGCGGATATTATGATCGACGTCCGCTTCCTGCCCAATCCGTTCTACGATCCCGAGATGCGCACGATGACCGGTCTCGATAAAAAGGTCTCCGATTTTGTTCTGGACCATCCCAAGACGCAGGAGTTTTGGAAGGCTTGGACACAGCTGCTCGATACGGTGATGCCGGGTTATATCGCGGAGGGTAAGCCGCAGCTTTCTATCGCCATCGGCTGCACGGGCGGCCAGCACCGCAGCGTTGCCATTGCCGAGGCCACGGCCCGTTACCTGGAAGGCGCTCAGTATCATGTGAGCATCTCCCACCGCGACCTGTCGCGCGCCAACACGAAGGCATAGGCCTGCATGTCGTTTACCGCTGAGGTGCGCGACGAGCTTGCGCGCTGCGAACCCGAATGTGAATACTGCGACTTGTCGACGCTTGCCGCCCTCACGCGCGTGAGCGGTACGCTCTCGCTTACCGGCTCTGGGCGGTATCGTTTGACGGTTGCGACTGAGACGGGAGCCGTCGCGCGCACGATGATCACGCTGACGCATCGTATCCTTAAGCTCAAAACGGAGTACACCGTCCGTAAATCTGTATTGCATAAGGTTCGAAACTACCTCATCACCTTGCCTGATCAGCCAGACCTGGATAAGGCCTTGGTTCTGCTGGGTATCCTCGAACGTAGGGGAGGACTTGTCGCCGGCGTACCCCGACATATCGTTGCCCGTCCTTGCTGTAGACTTGCCTATATCCGCGGCGCGCTCATCGCGGGCGGCTTCGTGGCCGATCCACGCGGCGATTTTCATTTGGAGATTGCTGTGCAGGGCGAGCAATATGCCAAGGGGCTTTGCGATCTGTTGGAGCAGATTGGGGTCCATGCTCGTGTTAATGCACGGCGGGGGTCATATGCCGTGTACATTAAGAGCGCCGAGGAAATCGAGCATCTATTAAAGCTGATTGGCGCCAAGCGCAGCGTTGCCGAGATTGAGGAGGCGCGCGCGGTCAAATTGGTTAAGAACGACGTAAACCGTCGCGTGAATGCCGAACTGGCCAATCAGACCAGAAGTGCGGGTGCCGCCCAGCATCAGCTTGCGTTGATCGATGAGCTCGAACAGCGGGGTTTGCGCGACACGCTTCCGGACGCCTTGGCAGTCTTTTGCGACCTGCGCGAGCGCTATCCCGATCTGTCGCTGCGCGATCTGGGCGAGATGGCTGACCCTCCCTTGTCGAAGTCTGCCCTGTACCATCGCGTTTTGAGGCTTGAAAAGCTCATTGAAGCAAACAAGTAGTTTGAAGTATCGACTTATATACGGATTTAGCTGCTATTTTATTCTTTAAAACGTTTTAACGTAAATTTGATTTTCAATTTCGAGCATTCTCGTGAAATTCAAGTCAAAAAAAAGGTATATTAGGCGAGTGGTTAGTTTGTGGGCCTCAACGGCGGGCGCTGTAGCTCGCGGGGGCCTTACGAAAGGAGACACAATGGCAGTAAAGGTTGCTATTAACGGCTTCGGTCGCATCGGTCGTCTGGCTTTCCGTCAGATGTTCGGTCATGAGGGCTCCGAGATCGTCGCTATCAACGACCTCACCTCTCCCGATATGCTCGCTTACCTGCTGAAGTACGACTCCACGCAGGGCAACTACGCTCGCGATCACGAGGTCGTTGCTGGCGAGGATTCCATCACCGTTGACGGCAAGGAGATCAAGATCTACAAGGAGGCCGACGCCAACAACCTGCCTTGGGGCGACCTCGACGTCGACGTCGTTCTCGAGTGCACCGGCTTCTACACCAGCAAGGCTAAGGCTCAGGCCCACATCAACGCTGGCGCCAAGAAGGTCGTCATCTCCGCTCCGGCCGGCAGCGATCTGCCCACCATCGTGTACAACGTCAACCATGAGACGCTGACCGCTGAGGACAACATCATCTCCGCTGCTTCCTGCACCACCAACTGCCTCGCCCCGATGGCCAAGGGTCTGAACGACTTCGCTCCCATCGTGTCCGGCATCATGACCACCATCCACGCCTTCACCGGCGACCAGATGCCGCTCGACGGCCCGCAGCGCAAGGGCAACTTCCGTCGCTCCCGCGCCTGCTCCGAGAACATCGTCCCGAACACCACGGGCGCTGCCAAGGCCATCGGCCTGGTTCTCCCCGAGCTCAACGGCAAGCTCATCGGTGCCGCCCAGCGCGTCCCGACGCCGACCGGCTCGCTGACCAACCTCTACGCCGTCGTTGACAAGAAGGTCACCGTCGACGAGGTCAACGCTGCCATGAAGGCCTACGCCGAGACCATCCCCGAGACCTTCGCCTACAACGAGGACCAGATCGTCTCCCGCGACATCGTCGGCGAGACCCACGGCTCCATCTTCGACGCCACTCAGACCATGTGCTCTGACCTCGGCAACGGCCAGACCCTCGTTCAGGTCACCTCTTGGTACGACAACGAGAACTCCTACACCTCTCAGATGGTCCGCACCATCAAGTACTTCGAGAAGTTCGTTGCTTAATTTAGCTTTTAGCGAATAGCTCGTTGAGCGTCTAAAGAAGGGCGCGGCCTTATAGGGCTTACACCCTAGGGTCGCGTCCTTTTTATAAGAAATCGTCTGCCGTAATGGAAGGCAGACACGTACGAAAGGTAGAAGCAAACATGGCCTTTACCAAGAAGACCGTCCGCGACATCGATGTCGACGGCAAGCGCGTTCTCGTCCGCGTTGACTTCAACGTGCCTATCAAGGATGGCGTCGTTGGCGACACCACCCGTATCAAGGCTGCCCTGCCCACCATCAACTATCTCGTTGAGCACAACGCTCGCGTCATCCTCATGAGCCACCTCGGCCGTCCCGATGGCACCGGCTTCCAGCCCGAGCTGTCCCTCGAGCCCGTCGCCAAGAAGCTCGCCGAGCTCTCTGGTCTCGACGTTGCCTTTGTCGCCGACACTTACGGCGAGAAGGCTGCCGAGGCTGTCGCTGCCGTCGAGCCGGGCAAGGTTCTCGTTCTCGAGAACGTCCGCTTCGATAAGCGTGAGAAGAAGAACGATCCCGAGATCGCCAAGAAGCTCGCTTCCTATGGTGACGTCTTCGTTCTCGATGCCTTCGGCACCGCTCACCGCGCCCAGGGTTCCGTCGTGGGCCCCGCCGCTTACCTGCCTGCCGTCGCTGGCTTCCTGCTTGAGAAGGAGGTCGACACGCTGACCGGCATCTTCGCCGAGCCCGAGCGCCCCTTCGTCGCTATCGTCGGCGGTTCCAAGGTTTCCTCCAAGATCGGCGTTCTCGATCACCTCATCGACTCCGCTGACACCCTGATTATCGGTGGCGGCATGGCCTACACCTTCTTCCTGGCTCAGGGCCTGTCCGTCGGTCAGTCCCTCAAGGAAGAGGACTGGGTCGAGCGCGCCGGCGAGATGCTCAAGAAGGCCGAGGAGAAGGGCGTCAAGATCCTGCTCCCCATCGACAACCGCGTTGCCGATCACTTTGGCGAGGATGCTGTCCCCGAGGTTGTCGCTTCCGACGCTATCCCCGACGATCGTGAGGGCATGGACATCGGCCCCAAGACCGAGGAGCTCTACGCCGAGGCCGTCAAGGGCGCCAAGACCGTGTTCTGGAATGGCCCCATGGGCGTCTTCGAGTTCGACAACTTCGCTCATGGCACCCAGGCTATCGCCGAGGCTGTCGCCGAGGCCGACTGCACCTCGATCATCGGTGGTGGCGACTCTGTCGCAGCTGTCAACAAGTTCAACCTGGCCGACAAGATGAGCTGGATCTCCACCGGCGGTGGCGCTTCCATGGAGCTCGTCGAGGGTAAGGCCCTGCCCGGAGTGGAGGCGCTTCTCGATGCCTAACCGCACCCTTCTTATCGCTGGTAACTGGAAGATGAACAACGACGTCGCCGAGGCTGCCAAGCTCGCCGACGAGCTGGCCCAGGCTCTGCCCGAGGTTCCGGCTGGCGTCGAGGTGCTCGTCTGCCCTCCGACCATCGACATCACTACGGTCCATGACCGCATTCAGGCTGCCCCCATCGCCCTCGGTGCACAGAACGTGTACTGGGAGGCCAAGGGTGCCTTCACCGGTGAGTCCTCTTGCGACATGCTCAAGTCCGCTGGCTGCACCTACTGCATCATCGGTCACTCCGAGCGTCGTGACTACTTCCACGAGACCGACGAGGACCAGAACAAGAAGGCCAAGGCTCTCGTTGCCGCCGGTCTTGTTCCCGTCTTCTGCTGCGGCGAGTCCCTCGAGGTCCGCGAGGCCGGCACCTATGTCGAGCACGTCGTGAACCAGGTCAAGGCTGGCCTTGCTGGTCTTGAGATCACCTGCCCCAAGCAGGTCGTCGTCGCCTACGAGCCCATCTGGGCCATCGGCACCGGCAAGACCGCTACCGCCGAGGACGCTCAGGAGGTCTGCGGCGCTATCCGTGAGACCCTCAAGGAGATGTTTGGCGAGGAGCTCGCCAACGGCATCCGTGTCCTGTACGGTGGTTCCGCTAAGCCCGGCAACATTGCCGAGCTCGTCGCCAAGCCCGACGTTGACGGCGCCCTCGTGGGCGGCGCTTCGCTCAAGGCTGCCGACTTCGCCTCTATGGTCGTCAAGGCAGGCGAGTAGGACATATGGCACAGCGTCATCTTCCTGCACTCCTGATCATCATGGATGGCTGCGGCCTTGCTCCGGCCGATGGCGAGAACGCCGTCGCCGCTGCCAAGACGCCCTTCCTCGATGGCCTGTACGAGAAGTACCCCCACACCACGCTCGGTGCTTCGGGCGAGGACGTTGGCCTTCCCGACGGCCAGATGGGCAACTCCGAGGTAGGCCACCTCAACATCGGTGCCGGCCGCATCGTGTTCCAGGAGCTTTCGCGCATCAACAATGCCATCAAGGACGGCTCCATCGCCAAGAACGAGGTTTTCGTCAAGGCTATGGACGATGTCAAGGCTGAGGGAAAGACCCTTCACCTCATGGGCCTTATGAGCCCTGGCGGCGTTCACTCCCACATGAACCACGTCGAGGCCCTGGTCAAGATGGCTGCCCAGCATGGCGTCAAGACCGTTCGCGTCCACGCCTTCATGGATGGCCGCGATGTTGACCCGCAGTCCGGTGCCGGCTACATGAGCGAGTTCTGCGCCTTCCTGGCTAAGATTTCCGAGGAGACCGGTTGCGACGCTCGCGTCGCCACCGTTTCTGGCCGCTATTGGGCCATGGACCGCGACAACCGTTGGGAGCGCATCCAGCGTGCCTACGACGTCATGGTCAATGCGTCCGATGCCGATGTCGACCCCGTTGCCGGCATCAAGGCCTACTACGAGAAGGACCCGCGCGGCGACGAGTTCGTCGAGCCCTTCGCTGCCCACAACGAGGGCATCCACGAGGGCGACGCGGCCATCTTCTTCAACTTCCGTCCCGACCGCGCCCGTCAGATGACCCGCGTGTTCACGGACAAGGAGTTCGACGGCTTTGAGCGCAAGCAGATCAAGCTTTCGCACTTTGTGACGATGACCGAGTACGATCCGACGTTTGATGTCGAGGTCGCCTTCCCCAAGACGTTCCCCGAGAACGTCCTGGCCGACGTTATCGCCGCCAATGGCCTGAAGCAGCTGCACACCGCCGAGACCGAGAAGTACGCCCACGTGACGTTCTTCCTCAACGGCGGCATCGAGGAGCCCAAGGAGGGCGAGGAGCGCGTGCTCGTCGCTTCCCCCAAGGTCGCTACCTACGATCTGCAGCCTGAGATGAGCGCTCCCGAGGTTACCGAGAAGCTCGTCGCTGCCATCAACGAGGATCGCGCTGATTTCTACATCGTGAACTTCGCAAACTGCGACATGGTTGGTCACACCGGTGTCTTCGACGCCGCCGTTAAGGCCGTCGAGGCTGTTGACGATGCCCTGTCCAAGGTTGTCCCGGCGATTCTCGCCAAGGGCGGCTTTGCGCTGATTACCGCCGACCACGGCAACGCCGATCACATGTTTGACGTTGCTTCTGACGGTTCCAAGCATCCGTTTACGGCTCACACCACCAACCGTGTACCGTTCATCATCGTTGATGAGAAGGCACAGCTCACCGGTATCGAGGACGGTCGTCTTTCCGATATCGCTCCGACCATGCTCACCATGGCTGGTATTGAGCCTTCCGCCGAGATGACGGGTCGCGTGCTCGCCACCGAGGCCTAAGAGAAAACAAATAACGTTTTCTAGTAAGGGGGTTGTCCACAATCGGACAACCCCCTTTTTCTGCCATTTGGGGACGGGGTAGAAATGGTAGAAATATTTTTCCTCTAAAGCTTGACTTCCCGTTTGCCTGTGATGGTTTGCCGCTGACTAGTTTTCTTTCGTTGCCAACCTTGTATTAATGCCTATCTGGGTAGAGTTTGACGCAAACATGCATGCGGATTGTGAGGTCCAGCAATGACAAGGCAGGCCAGAGTAAAGTCCCCCTACGGCTATTACCATGTGATGATGAGAGGCTGTGGCAAGCAGTACCTATTCGAAGAGGATTATCAACGCAGGTTTTTCATGTCCGTAGCGGGTGAAGCATGCACGCAGTACAAGGCTTCGTTATGCGCCTGGTGCCTCATGGACAACCATGTGCATATGCTGCTTTCTGATCGCGAGGACCATATGTGGGAGGTCGTCCATTACATAGGAACCCTCTATGGTCAGTTTTTCAACAGGGTGACCGGACGCTGCGGCCCCGTATTTCAGGATTGCTATAAAAGTAAGCCTATTGAGTCTAATGACTATTTTATGCAGGCAATTCGCTACATTCACGATAATCCGATTGAGCTTGGTTGCCGCCCGGAGGCCTACCAATGGAGCAGCTATCAAGCCTACCTTGGTGAAGGCGGCCACCTGGATCGGAGCATCCTATTTAGTCTAATCGGCGGACGGGGAAATTTTGAATCCTTTAGCAAATCGGGCCGCAAGGATACCTATGTATTGAATTCTGGCCGTTCGATGACGGTATTTGAGCAGGAGCGCAAGGCTAGGGGAGTCCTAGACGGCATGGATCCCCATGATGTTATGGGGCTTCCCGGTCCATTTGAACGTGCCGAAGCTGTTCGCAGGCTGTATGAGGCTGGCTTTAGTGAACGACAGATTGGCCGTCTTACGGGGCTTGGACGCTATGTCGTTCGAAATGCCCTCAAATCACTTTAATAGATGAAAATCAACAGCTATTTCTGCCATTTCTACCCCGTCCCCGAGTGGCGGGTAGGGGAG
>CABQXG010000027.1 GCA_902468045.1 uncultured Collinsella sp. | reverse complement strand
GCCGTCGAGCGCACGGCCGAGGTGCTCGGCCGCGGCGGCCTGGCCTTGATTCCGACCGAGACCGTCTACGGTGTCGCCGTGGCAGTCAACGCCTTCTCGGACGCCGTGCCCCAAGATACAAGCGAATTCCCATCGTGGCCGCGCGATCCGCAGGCTGTCGTCAATGGCGCCGCGGTCCCTGCGCTCGGTACCGGCTACCGCCGCATCTTTACCCTCAAGCAGCGCAAGCTCACCCAAACGGTCGCCTGGCTGGTTGATAATGCCGAAGCACTCGACCGCTATGGCGTGGATATCCCGGAAGATGCCCGCGTACTTGCGCGACGATGCTGGCCGGGAGCCCTGACTATCGTGGTCAAGGCGGCTCCCTGCGTGCCGACCTTTATGCGTGCTGCCGACGACACCGTGGCCCTGCGCGCTTCGGCCTCTCCCGTGGTCCAAGCGCTCATCCGCGCCTGCGGCAGTCCCCTTGCCTGCACGAGCGCCAACACACACGGCGCGCCCTCGCCGGCAAGCTTTGCCGCCGTCGAAGGTCGCATCCTGGAGGGGGTCGATGTTGCCGTCGACGCCGGCGAGACCCCGTGTCGCGACGCCTCGACCATCGTGTCGTTCCAGCACGGCGGGCTCCAGATCCTGCGCCAAGGCGCACTTCCCGCATCAGAGATCGAACGGGTCCTGTCCGACCCGATGCAATAGAAAGGTGTAAGCGATGTCGTTGAATCTGGGCAGCCTGGGCATGGAAGATGCCTCGTTTAACTTTGGCGGTTCCTACATCATGGCGCTCGACTGCGGCACCACCTCGGTACTTGCGACCATCGTCGACGAGTACGGCTGCATCGTCGCGCAGGCACGTCGTAGCGTCAAAACCAGCTTCCCGCGTCCCGGTTGGATAGAGCAAGACCCCATGGAGGTGCTTGCCAGCCAGATCGGCGTGATGATGGAGGTCCAGTTTAAGAGCGGCATCCATTCTGACCGCATCGCCGCCATCGGTATCTCCAACCAGCGCGAGACCACGGTGGTGTGGGACCGCATAAGCGGCCAACCCATCTATAACGCCATCGTGTGGCAATGCCGTCGCACCGCACCTCTGATCGACGAGCTGGTCGAGCGGGGCGCAGAAGAGCTGGTGCGCTCCCGCACGGGACTCACGCTCGATCCGTATTTCTCGGCTTCCAAGGTGCAGTGGATCCTCGACAACGTCGACGGTGCGCGTGAGAGCGCGGCGGCGGGCGACCTCATGTTCGGCACCATCGATACCTGGCTCATCTACAACCTCACCGGCAGTCAGGTCTTTGCCACCGACTACACCAATGCCAGCCGCACGGCGCTCTTTAATATCCATACGCTCGATTGGGACGACGACCTGCTGGCGCTCTTTGACGTTCCACGTTCCATGATGCCCGAGGTTCGTTGGAGCTCGGGCGACTACGGCCGCGTCGCGAGCGACATCATGGCCAACATGCCGCCCATCATGGGCGTGGCGGGCGATCAGCAGGCGTCGCTGTTCGGCCACTGCTGCTTCCATCCCGGCCAGACCAAAAACACCTATGGCACGGGTTGCTTTATGCTCATGAACACCGGCGACGAGGTCGTCGAATCCAAGAACGGTCTGGTCTCCACGATCGGCATCGCCGCGGACGGCAAGATCAGCTATGCGCTCGAGGGTTCTATCTTTGCCGCCGGCTCAACCATGAATTGGCTGCGCAACAACATGGGCATCATCTCGAGTGTGAGCGAGTCCGCGCAACTCGCCGCTTCGATCAACGACAACGAGGGCTGCTACTTCGTCCCCGCCTTCGCTGGCCTGGGCGCTCCCTGGTGGGACCCGCGTGCCCGCGGTATCGTGTGCGGCCTGACCGGCGCCTCGAGCCGTGCGACCATCGTACGTGCCGCCTGCGAATCCATGGCATATCAGAGCTACGACGTGCTGCGCGCCATGGAGCAGGACGTGGGACTTTCGATTGAGCGCCTGTCCGTCGATGGCGGTGCCTCGCGCAACGAGTTCATCATGCAATTCCAGGCCGACCTGCTGGATATCCCCGTGCTGCAATGCGAGACGGTGGAGACCACGGCAATCGGTGCCGCGTACTTGGCGGGTCTTGCCGTCGGCTATTGGGAAGACCTGGAAGAACTGGAGCAAAATGCCCAGATCGTTAGGACCTTCCTTCCCCACATGTCCGCCGAGCGCCGCGAGCAAAACCTTGCGGGCTGGCGTGATGCAGTCAGGCGCTCGCTCAGCATCGCACAGTAGGGCTGTGATGGGCTGCTCGATATAACAAACCGCTAAACTAATGCATGGCGTGCGGCGGCAACATTGCTTCGCGCCTTGTCAGCAAGGTCGTTTTGCGGCCGCAACGAAAGGGGCAATCAACCCATGACCGTCACCTACGACGCGTCCCGTGTGACGCTTGTCGACCACCCGCTCGTCCAGCACAAGCTGTCGATCCTGCGCGACAAAAACACCGGCACCAACCAGTTCCGCCAGCTTGTGCGCGAGCTCGCACTTTTTGACGGCTACGAGGCCATGCGCGACCTGCCCATGGAAGACGTCGAGGTCGAGACCCCCATCACTACCGCCACGTTCAAACAGCTTGCCGGCAAGAAACTCGCCATCGTGCCCATCCTGCGTGCGGGCCTTGGCATGGTCGACGGCATCCTCGACCTGGTGCCCTCCGCTCGCGTGGGCCACATCGGCATGGAGCGCGACGAGGTCACCCACGAGCCGCACGAGTATTACTGCAAGATGCCCAAGGATATCGACCAGCGCATCTGCCTGGTCGTCGACCCCATGCTTGCCACGGGCGGTTCGGCCGAGATGGCCATCAGCTACCTGCGCGAGCGCGGTGTCAAGGACATCCGCATGCTGTGCATCGTCGCGGCCCCCGAGGGCCTCAAGTCGCTGACTGAGAAGGATCCTGATGTGCATATCTATACCTGCGCCATCGACGACCATCTCAACGAGGCTGCCTACATCGTTCCCGGCCTCGGCGACGCCGGCGACCGCATCTACGGCACGCTGTAATCTCTGAGCCATACCGGCTAACGTCGAAAATACGAAGAAATGGTGCGCGCGGGCGAGCAAAAGACGTCCACGCGCACTCCTGTTAACGGACGTTTTGCGCTGAGGGGTTCGAGAAAAACGTATTACCGTACCTGCGGCATAAAGAAGGTCTTAAGAAAACGAACAGGTGCGTATTAACCGATGCTTTTTCGGTTGTACTTTAGCGATTGGCTCGTACAATAGTCACCAATGTTTGGCGGGAACTGTCCTGTGAGGCGATAAAAAAGGAAAGTGAGGACGCCAGTGTTTCAGATAGCCGATCTGCTCGCTATCGTTGCAGGTGCCATCGCGGGCGCGATTGCCTTCCTTCCCTTTACGCTCAAGCCGGTTCTTGACGATAAGCAGAATGCGGACATGCTCAAGGGTATGGTGAGTCTCGCGGTCTCGGCAATCGCGTTGCTTGTCTTTACCTTGGTTGTGTTTGTGTTGTTCGGAGAGGCATTTCGCATGTTCCTCCTGGGCGAGGCGATCGGCTTCGTGGCCTTTATGGCCGCCTGCGCGGTTCGCGTCGCCAAGGCGCTGCGAGATCCTCATGAGGTCGAAAGGTAAGTCGTGGAAATTTTTGAAAAGCTGCCTGATGAGATTAATCATCTGGTCAGCGAGTTCAGCTCCACCCCTGTCGTGGGCGATCTGAGCTGCGGCATCACGCAGTACTCGTTTTGGCTGATCGTCTCCACGATCGTGCTCCTGATCGTCCTAGCCGTGTTCAAGAAGAAGCAGACCCTGGTTCCCAAGGGCTTCTTCGTCAACGGTTTCGAGTACATCATCGAGTACGTCGAGAACGATATCGGCAAGGGTGTCGTGGGTGAGAACTGGAAGAAGCACTTCCCGTTCCTGTGCTCGCTTTTCCTGTTCATCCTGATCAATAACATGATCGGCCTGATCCCGGGAATGAAGCCCGGCACCGGCGCAATCGGCTCCACCGCCGCACTCGCCATTTTCGCTTTCGTGTACTTCATCTACTACGGATGCAAGGCTCACGGCGTGATCGGCTACATCAAGAGCCTCGCCCCGCAGGGCGTGAGCTTCCCGATGAACGTGCTCGTGTGGGTCGTCGAGCTTTTCTCGACCTTCCTGCGCCTCATCACGCTTGCCGTCCGTTTGTTCTGCAACATGTTCGCAGGACACGTGGTCATGGGCTCGTTCGCCATCATGGCGAGCATGTTCATGCAGCCGCTGCTTCAGCAGGTTTCCGCGGCCCACGCCGTCGGCGCCCTGCCTTCGCTGGCCTGGCTTGCCATCCTCATCCTGATCTATGCGATCGAGCTTGTGGTCGGCGCCATCCAGGCTTACGTCTTCACGGTCCTTACCGCCGTGTATGTCTCCGAGGCAGAGGAGGTCGCGGAGGAGGAGTAGTCTTCCGTTCGTGCCTTAAAGGTAAGGCAATTCGTTAAACCGCCGGTGCCCGTACCCATGGAGCCCGGCAGTTATAAAAAGGTTATCCTGCGTGAAATAAGACACGCACGACAAAGGAGGAATCGTGGGAGTTATCGGTTACGGTCTCGGTGTTATCGGCGCTGGTCTTGCTATCGGCCTGTCTGCTCTGGGTGCTACGGGTGCTATGGCCCGTCAGCCTGAGGTCCAGGGCCGCGTGTTCACCGTCTTCATCATGGGCTCCGCTTTCGGCGAGGCTCTGGCTCTGATCGGCTTCGTTGTCGCGCTGATCGTTAAATAGCACGGAGCGTCAAGTATGAATCTTTCATCCCAGAAGAGCGCGATCGCACTCTCCGCGTCCGCGGCCGCGCTGCTCATGCCGGTTTCCGCGTTCGCCGAGGACGGCGCCGCCGGTGCGGACATCCTCATCCCTAAGATGGCGGAGTTCATCCCGGCGCTTATCGCCTTCCTGATTATCTGGATCGTGCTGGCCAAGGTCGCCCTGCCGGGCATCATGAAAACCATGGAGGAGCGCGGCAAGAAGATCGAGGAGAGCCTCGACGAGGCCGAGAAGACCAAGCAGGAGGCTATCGCCAAGCGCGCTGAGTCCGACTCGATCGTCACCGACGCCCGTCGTCAGGCTGCCGACATCGTTCTCGAGGCCCGTAAGGACGCCGAGTCCGAGCGTGCCCGTATCATCGAGGCTGCTCACAAGGAGGCCGAGGAGATCATCGCCAAGGCCCATACGACCGTCGAGGACGAGCGCAAGTCCATCTACGCCGGTGCCGCGAGCTCCATCGCCGACCTGTCCGTTGCCGTCGCCACCAAGATCGTGGGCGAGGCACTCGAGGACGATGCCGAGCAGAAGAAGCTCATCGAGCGCTACATCCAGGAAGCAGGTAGCCTGAATGCCGACTAGCCGCTATCAGGACAAGGTGCTCGAGACCTACGCGCGTTCCCTTTTGGAAGCCGCCAAGGCCGAGAACCATGTGTTCGAGGACCTCGAGATGATCGAGCGCTTGGCTTCTGCCAGCCCCGAGATCATCGCCGTGCTCGACACCATGTCCAAGCGCGACCAGCTCGACCTTCTTCCCAAGGTGGCAGCTGCCTTTAAGTATGTTGCCGAGGAAGACGAGGATGTAGTGGGCGTGACCGTCACCACGGCGATCCCGCTCGACGACGAGCTGCGTCAAACCATCACTAAGAAATGCGAGCAGGACTTCGGCCGCAAGGTATTCCTTATCGAGCAGATCGACCCGTCTATCGTGGGCGGCCTGGTGCTCGAGGCCCGCGGCGAGCGTCGTGACATTTCCGTCAAGACGCAGCTGCGCATCGCGCAGGAGACCCTCGCAAACTCTGCTAATTCGTACGGAGGTGAAGCCTAATGTCCGAAACCCTCAATGCCCAGGATATCGCCAAGAAACTGCAGGAGCAGCTCACGAGCCTCTCCGCGACGGTCGATACGCATGAGGTTTCAACGGTCGACGAGGTAGGCGACGGCATCGCGCGCGTCTCCGGCCTCAAGAGCGCCATGGCAGGCGAGCTTCTGGAGTTCAAGAGCTCCGATACCGGTGAGACCGTCTTCGGCCTTGCCCAGAACCTTGACCGTGACGAGGTCGGCGCCGTTCTGTTCGGTGCCGTCGACTCCATCAAGGAAGGCGACGAGTGCCGCACCACTGGCCGCGTTATGGATATCCCCGTGAGCCGTGCCATGCTCGGCCGCGTCGTCAATCCGCTCGGCCAGCCCATCGACGGCCTGGGCGACATCGTCGCTACGCACCGTCGCCCCATCGAGTTCAAGGCTCCCGGCGTCATCGATCGTACCCCGGTGTGCGAGCCGGTTCAGACCGGTCTGCTCGCTATCGACTCCATGGTGCCTATTGGCCGCGGTCAGCGTGAGCTCATCATCGGTGACCGTAAGACCGGTAAGACCGCCATCGCCATCGACGCTATCCTCAACCAGCGCGGCAAGGGCATGGTCTGCATCTATGTCGCCATCGGCCAGAAGGCCTCCACGGTTGCCAACATCCGCGAGACCCTCGCTCAGCACGGTGCGCTCGACTACACCATCATCGTTTCGGCCACCGCTGCCGATTCCGCCCCTATGCAGTACATCGCGCCTATGGCCGGTGCCGCTATTGGCGAGTTCTTTATGTACAACGGCGAGGACGGCAAGCCCGCCAGCGAGACCAACCCCGGCGGCCACGTGCTCGTCATCTACGATGACCTGTCCAAGCAGGCTGTGGCCTACCGTCAGATGTCGCTGACGCTGCATCGTCCGCCCGGACGCGAGGCCTATCCTGGCGACATCTTCTACCTGCACTCTCGTCTGCTCGAGCGTGCCGTCAAGATGTCCAAGAAGAACGGTTACGGCTCCATGACGGCACTGCCGATCATCGAGACCCAGGACGGCGACGTCTCGGCCTACATTCCGACCAACGTCATTTCCATTACCGATGGTCAGATCTACCTGCAGTCCGAGCTCTTCTTCCAGGGTCAGCGCCCGGCAGTCGACGTGGGTATCTCCGTGTCCCGCGTCGGTGGCGATGCGCAGACCAAGGCCATGAAGCAGGTCGCCGGTAACCTCCGTCTGGACCTCGCTTCCTATCAGGAGCTCGCTGGCTTTACGCAGTTCGGCTCCGACCTCGACGAGGCTACTCAGAAGCAGCTGACCCACGGTGCTCGCATGACCGAGCTCCTGAAGCAGCCGCGTTACAAGCCGTTTGAGGTTGGCGAGCAGATCGTTACGCTGTTCGCTGGCAACGAGGGCTTCCTGGATGACCTGGAGATCGCCGACGTGCTGCCTTTCCGTGCCGAGCTCATCGAGTACATGGACAATGGCTTTGGCTCGCTGCTCGACAAGGTTCGCGCCAAGAAGATCGATGATGACACCAAGGCTGAGCTCTTGCGCGTCATCGGCGACTTCAAGCAGCAGTTCATGGCCAAGCACCATTCGGATGTTTCTGGATCAGAGGAGAACTAAGCCCCATGGCCAACCTTCGCGACATTAAGAAGCGAATCTCCTCGGTTACCACGACCAAGCAGATCACGCGCACGATGGAGATGGTCTCTACGGCCAAGATCCGTCGTGCCCTCGATCGCTCCAAGCAGGCCGAGCCCTATAAGGAGGCGCTGACCGACGTCATGTTGACGGTCGCCGGCGACGCCTCCTGTTCGGGCACCGATCCCATGCTGCAGAAGCATGAGAGCGTCAAGCATGGCCTGATTGTCGTTATTGCCTCGGACCGCGGCCTTGCCGGCGGTTTCAATACGACGGTGGAGCGCACGGCCGAAAAGCTCGCCGCTTCTTGGGCGAACGACGGCATCGAGTGCGAGATCATCGCGTGCGGGCGTAAGCCGGCCACGTATTTCCGTGACCGCGCAAACGTCGTCATGCACTTTGAGGGCAACTCCTCTGAGCCCGATTTTAATCAGGCCCGCATGATCTCCTCTCATATCTGCGATGCGTATCGTGCCGGTGAGCTTGACCGTGTCGAGCTTGTCTACCACCACGCCAAGAACCGCGTGGATCAGGAGCTTCGCGTCGAGCATCTGTTGCCGCTCGACCCCGAGATGATCGCTATGGCCCACGGTCCGCGTAAGAACGAGACCGACGCCCCTAAGCGCATCTCGTCCACGTTCGAGTTCGTGCCCTCTCCCGAGCATGTTCTCGGCAAGCTTGTGCCGTCTTATATCCTGACGGTCATCTACCAGGCCCTGATCGATTCGGCGGCTGCCGAGCAGGGTGCACGCCGCAAGGCCATGCACTCCGCGACGGAAAACGCCACCGCGATCATCTCGACCCTTACCCGCACGTATAGTCGCGTGCGCCAGGCTTCGATTACGACCGAGATTAACGAGATCGTCGGCGGAGCCTCAGCATTGGAGGAACAGTAATGGCTAATAACACCGTAAAGCTTGCGGTCGAGGAAGCCACCAAGAAGACGACTGCCGGTGATGGTCGCATCGTGCGAATCATCGGCCCTGTCGTCGACGTCAAGTTTGACGGCGCGGTGCCCCCGATCTACAACGCGCTCACGGTCGAGGCCGAGACCCCGATCGGTCATCTGAGCACGATCCTCGAGGTCGAGAGCCAGCTTCCGGGCGGCGTCGTCCGCACGGTCGCCATGTCCTCGACCGACGGCCTGCAGCGCGGCCTCATCGCCACCGATACCGGTGAGCCCATGAAGATGCCCGTTGGTCCCAAGACGCTCGGCCGCATTTGGAACGTCATGGGCAAGCCCGTCGACGGCAAGCCCATGCCCGAGGTGGAGGAGTTCTACCCCATCCACCATGCAGCGCCCCGTTTCGACGAGCTCACCACCAAGACCGAGATCTTCGAGACCGGCATCAAGGCCGTTGACCTGCTCGAGCCCTACATCCGTGGCGGCAAGACGGGCCTGTTCGGCGGCGCCGGCGTCGGCAAGACCGTTCTGATTCAGGAGCTCATCAACCACCTCGCCCAGGAGCACGGCGGTACCTCGGTGTTCACCGGCGTCGGCGAGCGTACCCGCGAGGGCACCGACCTGTTCCTCGAGATGAGCGAGTCTGGCGTTATCGACAAGACCTGCTTGGTCTATGGTCAGATGAACGAGCCGCCCGGAGCGCGTCTGCGCATCGGTCTGGCCGGCCTTACCACCGCTGAGTACTTCCGCGATCGTGGCCAGGACGTTCTGCTATTCATCGACAACATCTTCCGCTTCTCCCAGGCAGGTTCCGAGGTTTCCGCACTGCTGGGCCGTATGCCGTCCGCCGTTGGTTACCAGCCCACGCTGGCAACCGAGATGGGCGACCTCCAGGAGCGCATTACCTCGACCAAGACGGGCTCCATTACCTCCGTCCAGGCTGTCTACGTCCCCGCAGACGACCTGACCGACCCGGCGCCTGCCACGACGTTTACGCACCTCGATGCCACCACGGTTCTTTCGCGTAGCATTTCGTCGCTCGGCCTGTTCCCGGCTATCGACCCGCTTGCGTCTTCCTCCGACGCTCTCGATCCCTCGATCGTTGGCGAGGAGCACTACCGTGTCGCCGTCAAGGTCCAGGAGCTCCTGCAGGAGTACTCCGACCTTCAGGACATCATCGCCATTCTGGGTATGGACGAGCTGTCCGAGGAGCAGCGCCTTACGGTCAACCGTGCCCGTAAGATTCAGCAGTTCCTCTCGCAGTCCTTCCACGTCGCCGAGAAGTTCACCGGCAACCCCGGTGTCTACGTCCGCGTCGAGGATACCGTCCGCTCTTTCGCCGAGATTGTCGACGGCAAGGCCGATGACCTGCCCGAGCAGGCTTTCCGCTATGCTTCCACGATTGAGGTCGTGCGCGAGCGCGCCCGCAAGATGGGGGAGAAGTAGGTTATGCGTATCCGCATCGTGTGCCCCGTGAGCTGCGCCTATGAGGGCGACGCTGCGTTTGTGTCGATTCCGTCCACGGATGGCGAGTTTGGCGTTCTGCCTGCTCACTCCAGCGAGATCTGCACGATCGACCGCGGTTACGTTCGCGTTTCCGATAAGGCCATGGGCACTGT
>CABQXG010000026.1 GCA_902468045.1 uncultured Collinsella sp. | reverse complement strand
GAAGTCCGATGCCCCCGCCGTTCCCGCAGCACCCGCCGCCGAGGCAACGACCGCCAGCGACTTCAACGGCAGGCGCGTGCTCGTGCTCTGCCAGGGCGGCGGAACCTCGGGTCTGCTCGCCAACGCGCTGGCCAAGGCCGCCAAGGAGCGCGGTATTAACCTCGAGACCGCTGCCGAGGCCTATGGCAACCACGTGGACATGCTCCCTGACTTCGATCTGGTCGTCCTGGCCCCGCAAGCCGCCAGCTACCTGGCCGACCTGCAGAAAGACTGCGAGCGCGTGGGCAACAAGTGCGTTGCCTGCCGTGGCAAGCAGTACATCGAGCTCTCCCAGAACGGCGATAAGTCTCTCGCCTTCGTCTCCGAGCAGCTTTCGAAGTAAGTAACGTCCAGGGCCAGTCGACCATCAGCAGCCGGCTGGCCCTTCGATCTAGACGATTGGATCATCATGTCCGTTAATCCTGCTAGCGTCACCAACCCGCCCGCGCAGTTTCCCGAGGACTTTGTCTTTGGCGGCGCCACTGCTGCCTACCAGGTAGAGGGCGAGACCCGCACTCACGGTAAGGGCAAGGTTGCCTGGGACGACTTCCTGGAGGCCCAGGGGCGCTTTTCCCCCGATCCCGCTTCGGACTTCTACAACCAGTACCCCGTCGACCTGAAGCTGTGCGAGGAGTTCGGCATCAACGGCATCCGCCTCTCCATCGCCTGGAGCCGCATCTTCCCCAACGGCACCGGTGAGATTAACCCCGAGGGCGTCCAGTTCTATCACGACCTTTTCGCCGAATGCCACAAGCACCATGTTGAGCCGTTTGTCACGCTGCATCACTTCGATACGCCGCTTCCCCTCTTTGAGAAGGGCGACTTCCTCAACCGCGAGACCATCGACGCCTTTGTGGACTTTGCCACCTTCTGCTTTAAGGAGTACGCCGACCAGGTGACCTACTGGTTCACCTTTAACGAGATTTGGGCCGACGCCTCCAACACCTACATCGAGGGTACCTTCCCCGGTGGCGTCAAGGCGCATCTGGCCGAAGCCTTCCAGTGCGAGCACAACATGATGCTCGCCCACGCCAAGGCCGTGCTGGCGTTCCACAACGGCGGCTTTAAGGGAAAGATCGGCGTTATCCAGTCGCTGGAGTTTAAGTACCCGCTCAACGAGAACGACCCCGCCGAGATCAAGGCCGCCAACAACGAGCACGTGCTGCAGAACCAGTTCTTGCTCGACGCCACCTTCCGCGGCGACTACGCGCCCGACACGCTCGAGTGCGCCAACCGTCTGGCTGCCGTCTCGGGCGGCACCATCCAGATTCTGGACGAGGACCTCGAGATTATGCGCAAGGCCGCGCTCTACAACGACTACCTGGGCGTCAACAACTACCAGTGCCGCTTTTTGAAGGCTTACGACGGCGAAAACGACCTGCACCACAACGGTACGGGTGAGAAGGGTACCGGCCGCTGGCGCGTCAAGGGTATTGGCGAGCACGTGAATAAGCCCGGCATCCCCACCACCGACTGGGACTGGATCATCTATCCCGAGGGCCTGTTCGACCTGCTCGTCTACATCAAGCAGCGCTACCCCAACTACAAGCAGATCTTCATCACCGAAAACGGCATGGGTTACAAGGACCCCTACAAAGACGGCTTTGTGGACGATCAGCCGCGCATCGACTACATCGAGCAGCACCTGCGCTGGCTGCTCAAGGCCATGGAGGTGGGCGTCAACGTGGGCGGCTACTTCCTGTGGAGCCTGCAGGATCAGTTCTCCTGGACCAATGGCTACAACAAGCGCTATGGCTTCTTCTACGTTGACTTTGAGACCCAGAAGCGCACGCCCAAGGCAAGCGCCTACTGGTACAAGCACGTAGCGCAGACCCGTCGTCTGGACTAGCGGCTTGCGAGGTTGTCTGCCCACATAACCTGCCCCCGGCCTTTTTGTGCAGGTCGGAAGCCGTTTGTCTCAATCTGTAACATCTAGCTGAGATTTTCGGCTCTACCTGTTACAGATTGAGATGAACGAGCCGAGCACGTCTACGCCCGCAAGTCCTTTACGCTGGAACGCTCGACCAACACGCCCGAGACGAGCGTACGGCTTCTGGAGCTCGGAGTTTCTATGCCCGCAACGACCTCGTTAAGCGCACGGACGCCCAGCTCGCGGTGGCGGAACTTCACCGACGTCAGAATCGAGTTGGGAATCGTCTTGTAGAGCTCATCGTCGAAGCCGATCACGGACACGTCGTCGGGCACATTGAGCCCTTTGTCACGTAGAGCCATCATCACGCCGTTTGCCATGCAGTCGTTAGCAGCGAGGACCGCCGTGCAATCGGGCTTATCGGCAAGCACAAGGCCCGCGGCATAGCCACTATCCGCATTCCAATCGCCTTGCAGAGGCTCGGGCGGCTCAATGCCACGTGCCTCGAGTGCCGCTCGCCAACCTTTCATACGGCACTGGCTCGACAGTGACTCTTTCTTACCAGAGACGAAGTACACGTTCTTGTGCCCGTGGTTCAAGAAGTACTCGCACGCCATGCGCGCGCCGCCCTCTTGGTCGTCACTGACGGTAGAGCAGGTAGGATGTTCCATCGGTGTGATAATCACCGTCTTGAGGTCTTTCGGCGCCTCAAAGGTATCAAAGTCATCGACCATCTGGCGCAGGTTGAAAATCATGCCGTCGACGGGGAGCTGCGACATCCTACGCGCCGCTTCGGCAAGGGTCATCTTCTCCCCCGCCCGCTTTTTGATCATCGTAAGAGCAAAGCCTCGCTCTTCGGCGGCATCGGCGATACCGTCGATCATGTCCACGGCACCGCCCGACAAGTGGAACAGCACGACGCCGATGCACCCGTAACGGCCCAACTTGAGTGAACGCGCGGCAAAGTTGGCTCGAAACCCGAGCGCCTCCATGGCCGAATGAACCTTATCGCGTGTCGACTCTCGCACGCTATCGGGCTCGTTGATCACACGCGAAACCGTCTTGAGAGAAACGCCCGCGGCAACTGCTACATCGTTCATTGAGATATTTTTCTTGTCCATCGTTGCCACTACTTCTCCAGTCGGTTTTACATCGCTTGTTTTTTGCGTTCTAGCATACACTACCTGCTTGACTGATAAATCAACCGTTTACCGGACAATATCGACCACTCACCCGTAAATCCTTGTTGCTCTTCCAAAAATGTCTTACGTTGTCATTAACGAAATGACAACGTTGTCATTTCGCAATACCTTCCTTAAGCAGGAAGGTTTCCGGGCAGTCCTGACCATCCATCGACGACCAGTTCCATCCACATGCATCGCGCATCAAGTAGCAAAGGAGCTCTATGGACGCCATCGTAAAGATGCTCGAAAAGCATCAACCGTTCTTCGAGAAGATCTCGAGAAACATCTACCTCCAGGCCATCAAAGACGGATTCCTTGGGTGCATGCCCATCGTCCTTACCTCTTCGATCTTTCTGCTGATCGCCACCCTTCCCGGCGTAGTTGGAATCACGTTGCCCCAGCCGCTCATCGACTGGTGCAACAAGCTGTACAACTTCACCATGGGCGTCATGGGCATCATGGTTGCCGGCACCACCGCCAAGAACTTCACGGCTTCCATGAACCGTCGCATGCCCGCCGGCAAGGTGCTCAACGACGGCTCCACCATGGTTGCCGCCCAGTGCAGCATGCTGCTGCTCGCTGTTACGCAGTTCACCACCAAGTTCAACGGCTCCGAGCTTTCGGTCTTCGATTGCACCAGCATGGGTACACGCGGTCTGTTCTCGGCCTATATCGCAGCGTTCATTACCGTTTGGGTTTATAAGTTCTGCGTCTCGCGCGATCTGACCATTAAGCTGCCCAAGGAGGTTCCGGGCGCCATCGCTCAGAACTTCCGCGACATCATCCCCTTCGGTGGCGCTGTCATCATCTGCGGCATCATCGATGTCGTCGTGCGCAACCTCATGGGCGTTCCGTTCTCCGAGCTGCTTATCAAACTGCTCTCCCCGCTCTTCACTGCGGCAGAGACCTACCCCGGACTCATCCTTATTCAGGCGGCCACCGCGTTCTTCTGGTTCATCGGCGTCCACGGCCCTTCGATTGTCCAGCCGGGCATCGACCCCATCCGTCTTGCCAACCAGGCCGAGAACCTGCAGGTTCTGCTGGCCGGTGGCCACCCCGCCCACTCCCTCACCTTTAACATGTCGCTCGTGGGTGAGTTCGGCGGCACCGGCGCCACGTTCATCGTGCCGCTTCTGCTGATTCTCTTTATGAAGTCCAAACAGCTCAAAGCCGTCGGCAAGGCCTCGATTGTTCCTGTTGCCTTTGCTGTCAACGAGCCGCTGCTCTTTGGCGCGCCGATGATCCTTAACCCCTACATGCTCATCCCCTTTGTTGCCGCCGGCTGCGTCAACGTAAGCGTTGCCAAGTTCTTTATCGACAACGTGGGCATGAACGGCTTCTCCTTCGTGGTGCCTTGGGCTACCCCTGCCCCCATCGGCATCTTCATCACCACGAACTTCCAGCTTATCGCCCTGGTGTTTGTCGCAATCATCATCTTGCTGGACGCCATCATCTACCTGCCGTTCTTGAAGGCATACGATAAGCTGCTCTGCGACCAGGAGGCCGAGCGCGCCGCCGAGCTGGGTCTCGAGTCCGATGGTGCTGCCACCATCGCCGCCAGCACCTCTGCGCCCGCTGTCGAGCAGGCCACCGCTTCCGTCGAGACGACCGTTGCCGCCGCCGACAGCAAGCCTGTCGCCGATCAGCCCGAGCCCGCCGCCGACGCATCCGCTAAGAAGGACGTCGATGGCCTGAAGGTCCTCGTCCTATGCGCCGGCGCCGGCACCTCTGCCATGCTCGCCAACGCCATCAAGGAGGGTGCTGCGCAGACCGGAGAGAACATCGCTTCCTCCGCAGGCGCTTATGGTCAGCACACTGCCATCATGGATCAGTACGACGTTATCGTGCTCGCCCCGCAGGTCCGTAGCTACTACAACGACATGAAGGCCGACACCGATCGTCTGGGCATTAAGCTGCTCGCCCCGCGCGGCAAGGAATATATCGACCTTACTCGCGACCCCGCTGGCGCCATCAAGTGGCTCCGCGAGAACCTCGACTAGTTCCTCCCTCTGTTGGTGCCCGGATCCCCAGTTCGGGCACCTCTCCCTATTCGTATCCCACAGAAAGGATGACTCATGACCAACCCCATGCAGTTCCCCGACGGCTTTGTGTTTGGCGGCGCCACCGCTGCTTACCAGGTTGAGGGCGAGACCCGTACGCACGGCAAGGGCAAAGTGCCCTGGGACGATTTCCTGGCAGCCCAGGGTCGCTTCTCCCCCGATCCCGCAAGCGATTTCTACAACAAGTACCCGGTCGATATCGACCTGTGCCAGCGTTTCGGCATCAACGGCATTCGTGTCTCCATCGCTTGGAGCCGTATCTTCCCCAACGGCACTGGTGAGATTAACCCCGAGGGTGTTGCCTTCTATCACGAGCTCTTTGCCACCTGCAATAATGCCGGCGTTATCCCCTATGTCACGCTCGATCACTTTGATACACCTGAGGCCTTTTACCAGAACGGCGGCGAGGGTTTCCTGACGCGCACGACGATCGACGCCTTTGTCGAGTACGCCAAGTTCTGCTTTGCCGAGTTCACCGAAGTCAAGCACTGGTTTACCTTTAACGAGATTCCCGCGACCGCCGAGGGCAGCTTTATCGTCGGCAACTGGCCGCACGGCGAGAAGTATCGCCTGGACAAGGCCTTCCAGCTCATGCACAACATGATGGTGGCCCACGCCAAGGCTGTCGTCGCCTTCCATGAGGGCGGCTTTGAGGGCGAGATCGGCATTGTCCAGAACCTGGAGCCCAAGTATCCCCTCGACCCCAACAACGCCGCCGACTGCGAGGCAGCTCGCATGGCCGACGTCATCAACAACCGCTGGGTGCTCGACGCCACCTTCCGCGGCCACTATGCAGCCGACACCATGGAAGCCGCGACCAAGCTGGCCCATATCGCCGGCGGCGAGCTCGACGTCCGCGACGAGGACATCGCCGCGCTGACCGCCGCGCTCCCCTACAACGATTGCCTGGGCGTCAACACCTACAAGTGCCAGTTCCTGCGTGCCGCCGAGGGCGAAAATGACATCAACCACAATGGCACCGGTGACAAGGGCTCCTCGCGCTGGTTCCTCAAGGGCGTGGGCGAGTCATGCGTGCGCGAAGGCGTACCCACCACCGATTGGGACTGGATCATCTATCCCGAGGGCCTCTACGACCTGCTGCTGCGTATTAAGAACGATTACCCCAACTACAAGAAGATCTACATCACCGAGAACGGCATGGGCTATAAGGACGACTTCGAGGATGGCTTTATCGACGACGCCCCTCGCATCGACTATATGCGCCAGCATCTCGCATGGATCCTCAAGGCAATCGACGGCGGCGTGAACGTCGACGGTTACTTCGTGTGGTCGCTGCAGGACCAGTTCTCCTGGACCAACGGCTATAACAAGCGTTACGGCCTGTTCTACATCGACTTTGAGACCCAGAAGCGCTATCCCAAGGCAAGCGCGTACTGGTACAAGAACGTCGCGGAGACCGGCCTGCTCATGGCCTAACTTTTGCCGCATACCCCCTGTCGGCCGCATACGAATCCCTCCATGGGTTCGCATGCGGCTTTTTTGTTTTGGTGGGCCCGAGCGGATCATTCGTCTCGATCTGTAACATCTAGTCGAGTATTTCGGCCCTAGCTGTTACAGATTTAGACGAACGGGTGGCCCGGGCCGAACAATCTCGATCTGTAACATGTAGACCACTTTTGACCGTCTAGATGTTACAGATCAAGACAATAAGATAGTCAAATCCAAACTTTCCAAGCAGTTATGAAGCATGGTTTCTAGTTTTCGGTATCACGAACATACTTTCGGTATCATTTGATACCGATATGATACCGAAAACATATTCGGTCCCGCTGGAAGACTTCGTACGCTACCCAACCAAGTTGCAGGTTCACGAACTCCGTCGATCTTCCGAGCGCCCACGAATTCCTATTTGCGCGTCAAATCGCATCTCGTTGACACGTAAAATGACGCGCAAATTTTTACATGTCATATTTTTTGACGCGCAAAATGGCGTTTTAACTTTTATGTGTCATTCTGCACGTCAAATTGAAGCGATAATCCCCGCGCCGGCAGAGGGCAGACGTATCGCCTGCAGCGTTAGTTAGCAGATGATCTGCGTGTGCTCCTCGATGGCGACACGATCCTCGGCGGCGATGCCCGGTTCGCACACCACGGCGTCCAAATTGTCCAGTCGACAGAAGGTGTAGAAGTCGCGCTTGCCAATCTTGCTGGAGTCGGCGATGAGGTAGCGCGAGTCGGCCTTGCTAAAGGCGAGCTGATGGATACGACCCTCATCCATATTAGACGTAGACACGTCGCCATCCAGAATGCCGTTGGCGCCGATAAACGCCGCATCGATACCCAACGCACGCAGAGTATCCTCGGCCGTTGGCCCCACAAAAGCGGCGGTGCGGCGACGGTACATACCGCCCACGAGACACAGGTCGCAGTCTTCGCGTGCCTCAAGCAGGTTAAACACCGAAAGCGAATTAGTCACAATGCGCAGGCGAAACGCCGGCAGCATCGAGGCCATCTGCTCCACCGTAGTGCCCGTGCCCAAAAAGATGGTCGAGCCTTCCTCGATAAGCTCCACAGCACGGCGCGCAATCTGCAGCTTTTCCTCGGCATGCTTGGTGCGCTTTTCGCTGTGCGAATACTCATGGCGCAACATAGCGTGCGGACGACCCTGCGCACTACGGGCTCCGCCGTGCACGCGCTCGATCTCGCCCAGGCTTGCAAGCTCCTCAAGATCGCGGCGGATCGTCATATCCGAGACGCCCAGTGCATCCGAAATCTCCTTGACCGAGACCGTTCCCTGTTCCTCGAGCAGCTGCCGAACCTTATCCTGTCGCTCCGCTTTAATCACGATGAGTCCTCGCTGTTCCACGCTCACGTCAATTCAAACAATAACGAACAAATTGTATCAGACTCGCGCGCGTCAGAAATGAACCCCCGCACAGCTCCAATCATCACTTTTTTGAGAAAAATACCCCCTGCTTTAGTGGGGTGTAGTGATAATCTCGCCTGTTCGCGCTACAGTTTGTCGGAAATACCTCGATGTTAGGAACCAAATGATCACTTCCGAGCTTTTCGGCACCGCGCCGTGCGGTACCCCCGTTCATCGTTACACCCTCAACGGGCCCGAGATCTGCGTTCGCATTATGGACTATGGCGCCACCGTGCTGGGTATCGATGTGCCCGACATTCCCGGCAACGTGCGCGATGTGGTTCTGGGCTTCGATAAGCTCGAGGATTACTTTGACAACCCCGCCTGCTTTGGCGCAACCATCGGCCCTGTGGCCAACCGCACTGCAGGTGCCACGATCACTATCGCTGGCACGGACTGGCATATGCCGGCCAACGAAGGCGCCAACAACCTGCACAGCGACCTTGAGCACGGCCTGCACAAGCGCGTATGGGATGTTGAACTCGACGAGGTCCACAACGCCGTGCGCATGACCACCTCACTTGAGGATGGCGAACCGGGTCTCCCCGGCAACCGCACCTTTACGGCCGTGTTTACCGTGACGCGCACCGGCGTCTTTCGTGTCGAGTATGGCTGCGAGAGCGACCGCGCCACCTACGTGTCCATGACCAACCACACGTACTTTAACCTTGCCGGCCATAACGCCGGCATGGACTGCGAGCACTTCTTTGTTGCTAACGCAGCCCACTACCTCCCCATTAACGACCAGAATATCCCCACCGGCGAGATCGCTCCGGTCGAAGGCACGCCGTTTGACTTTCGCGAGCTGCGTCCCATCGCGCCTGGCATGGAGGCCGACGACCCGCAGATTAAGCAGGCCCGTGGCTACGACCACTGCCTGTGCATCGATGGCTATCAGTACGGTCGCAACCTGCGCCGCGCGATGCATGTCGAGGAGATGTGGACCGGTCGCGAGCTGGACTACTACACCACCGCCCCGGGCGTGCAGCTCTACACCGGCAACTGGCTGGGCGACGAGCACGCCAAGGACGATGCTAACTATGGCTGGGGCGCCGGCTTTGCCCTCGAGGCCGAGATGTACCCCGACACGCCGCACCAGCCGCTGTTCCCGCAGGGCATCGTGGGCCCGGGTCACCCCTACAGCAATGTGATCGAATACCACTTTATGAGGCACTAAGCCCACAACGTGACATACCGTACAGCAACGCCCGCCGGCACACCGCCGACGGGCGTTTTGCTGCCTAGTCATTGGGGACGTTCTTAAATGACTAGTCGTTGGGGACAGTCTTTAACGTTTGGCGAGAAGGAGTGTCCCAATCTGCCGACACTTGGGGACGTTCCTAAAAGGCCGGCACATAAGGAACGTCCCCAAGTGCCAAGGGTGTCCCGTTTGACTAGTCATTTAAGAACGTCCCCAATGACTCGTTGGATGGGGTCGGGATTGGAGCTGGGGAGATAGCGGATTTCTAGCTCTATGCCGAGTTCTTGCAGCTCTTTGAAGGCGGCGATGTCCATATCGTCTACGGCAACGGCAGGCGTTGCAGAGCGTTTGCCCTCCCCTGTCTGCATATGGCCAATGCTGATCTTGGTTATTGGCACACCGCCCTTAACCAGCGCGAGCGCATCGGCGGGTGAGGCCACCATGATCAGAATCAACTGGCGCGGCGTTGCGGTATGAATGATGTCGACGGTCCTTTGCACCGAGAAAAACCGTGTCCAAACGCCTTCTGGCGCCGCCACTCTCATGGGTGCCCATTGGCGCGAATCCGCCGCGATCTCATCGTTGACGATAAGGACAAGGTTGGAACCCACGGCCTCGTTCCACAGCGCAACATCTTGCCCGTAAATGAAACGGTCGTCGATGCGTGTGAGAAGAATCTTGGGTTGAGCCATCGCCACCCCATTCTGTTTGAGACCCGTAAGAGCAAGACATCACGTCTCCAATATTAGTGCATTTAAAGTGAGAAAAGCCGTCAGAACACTTGCGCGGATTTGCGATGTCCCGTATCATAGACAGCCGTTGACGCCTCAGTTGCGTCATCACATGGCCGCCAGCGTAGCTCAGTTGGTAGAGCACCGCTCTCGTAAAGCGGGGGTAACCGGT
>CABQXG010000025.1 GCA_902468045.1 uncultured Collinsella sp. | reverse complement strand
TTCCAGGCATCGAAGGTCCCGCCGTTTTCAACATCGCCGATATGCTGCGACACAAAACAGGTTGCCTCGCCGTTCGTCCCTTCACGCGTGAGCGCAATCGTGGCCTTTTGTTGTGGCCCGCAGGCGAGCACGCAGGACGGAGCGCCGTTGAGCGCCGGCAACGGCAGCGGCTGGGGTGCATATCCGCGAGCGCGGCGAACGGGCATAACGGCGCTGTCGACCACGCGTACCACAGAGTCGTCGTAGCGCGACAGAATTGCGCGGTCGTTACCGAGCAGCGCATCGGCGATGCCGGCGGCAACGAGGTGTTCCCAGGCAAGGTCGTCGTCGGTCTCGATGGGTTCTTCGCTCAGGTTTCCGCTGGTCATGACGAGCGCGTGCATACCGCGGGCTTCTGCCGCGGCAAGCAACAGATGCTGAAGCGGGGTGTAGGGAAGCATAACACCGAGCTCGGGAAGGTCGTGCGCGACGGATGGCGCGAGTGTAAGGGCGTCGGGGGAATCTCCCTCGCCAACAGCACGCCGGCGCAATAGCACGATGGGGCGGATGCTACCGGTTAGCAAGCCGCGCTCGGCATCATCGACATGGTACAGGCGTTCAGTATCGGCAAGGCTGCGCACCATAACGGCAAGCGGCTTGTTGCTGCGGCGCTTGCGACGGCGCAGCTCGACCACTGCCTGCTCGTTGGCGGCGTTGCAGGCCAGATGGAATCCGCCCAGGCCCTTGATGGCGACAATACCGCCGCTGGCCAGCAACTCGACACAGCGGTCAATAATGGCATCGCTGGTTTCGCGCGTGCTGCCGACGGCTGGCGTCGCCCCCGAGCCTTCGGGCTCCATGTCGCCCTCTGCCTCGCGCCAGGTAATATGTGGCCCGCAATCAAAGCAGGCATCGGGCTGCGCATGAAAGCGCCGGTCAAGCGGGTCGCCATACTCTGCGGCACACTCGGGGCACATGGGAAAGCAATCCATCGACGTGGCCGCTCGGTCATAAGGCAGCGATCGGATGATGGTAAAGCGTGGGCCGCAGTTAGTGCAGTTGATAAAGGGGTAGTGATAGCGTCGGTCGGCGGGGTCGAACAGTTCGCGCAGGCAGTCGTCACAGGTGGCGATATCGGGGGAGATGAGCGTCGTGTGCACGGTCTGATCCTGCGACGCTACGATACGAAAGACCTGCTCATCGTCGGCATCCCAAGCGTCGGGCTCCAGGTCTGCAACGGCGATATGCTCAACGCGGGCCGCGGTAGGCGCGTGCTCCGACAGCGCGGCGACAAAGCCGTCGAGCGCCTCGACCGAAGCATGCGCCTCGATGTGCACGCCGTCGCCCGCATTGAGTACCCAGCCGCAAATGCCATGCGCCATAGCCTCGCGATACACAAACGGTCGCATGCCAACGCCCTGCACAATGCCCGTCACATGAATATGCACATGCCGCATGCGACACCCCTCATCAAAACCGACCAAAAAGGGACAGGTTTATTTTGGTAGGTAAAACTTCTAAACCCGCCAAAACAAACCTGTCCCTTTTTGGCAGGTGCGCTGCGGGAAATCCCGCTATAGCCCCAGGCTTTGCTTGGTGGCGGCGCAGGTGAGCTCGCCGTGCTTAACGCCGCGCAGGCCCAGCAGGCGGTCGGCCAGTTCGTAGACGCGCTCGCCGCGACCCTTGAGCGCCAGAATCTCCAGACAGTTGTGGTGATCCAGATGCACGTGCATCGTCGATACGATCTCGTCGGTGTAGTCGTGCTGCACCTCGTCCAGGCGGCGCGTCAGGTCGCCGGTGTGATGGTCGTAGATCATGGTGAGCGACCCGATAACGTGCTCATCGGGCGTGCGCATTTGCTCTTTGGCGATTGAGGCGCGAATCAAATCGCGCACTGCCTCGGAGCGGTTGGCCACGTCGCCGCGGCGTGCGATCTGCTCGTCAAAGCGGCGCAGTAGGTCATCGGGCGCGGTGACCGAAAAACGGACCAGCTCGGAGCCGCCGCCGCAACGGCAGCTCGCCTCGTCGCCCGTGCCGTTGCGGTGGTCGTGCCCGCAGCCGTGCTCGTGTTCGTGTTCGGACACCCTACACCAGCTTTACGGAGCCGACGGAGTTGTGGTCGGCCTCGATGGCTTCCTCGTAGCCCTCGAGCGCGTCATGCGCCTCGTGCAGTGCGGTCATGGCAGCTTCGAGCTTGGCGCCAATGCGCTCCATGTCAAAATTCTCGGTCGCATGCAGCAGCTGATGGCTCCACTCGTGGGCGAGCTCGATGGTGTCGTCGACCTGCTTGACGCTCATGGCAAGCTGACTCATGTTCATTCCGACGTCATGCATGGGAAATCTCCTTATGCTCGGGGCAATCCAGTGGTTCAGATTCTACTACGCCCGCACGGGGCGCTACCGCATAAGAAAACGGGTGCGAGTCCGTCTGACCCGCACCCGTTCACTGGGGGCTGTTTGTATCTACCATACTATCCGTGGTCGCATGCGGTGCACCCAGAAGTCCGGCGAGCGGTGCAAAAGCGCTCATGGACGGCGGCAGGACGTCAAAATGTAACCAGCGTATTACAGGTGCTTCTCCAGCAGTGCCTGCAGTCTTGCCTTGGGCAGCGCGCCGACCGAGCGGTCGACCTCCTCGCCGTTCTTAAAGACAACCAGCGTGGGGATGCTCATGACGCCAAACTTCATGGCCAGGTCCTGATTGTCATCGACGTTGCACTTGGCTACAGCCAGCTTGCCGGCCAGCTCGTCTGCCACCTCGTCAACGATGGGCGAGAGCGATCGGCAGGGCCCGCACCAGGGCGCCCAAAAATCAACCAGTACGGGAAGGTTGTCGCTAACGACGGAATCGAAGTTCTCGGGGGTAATCTGCTTAATGTCAGCCATGGTGACCTCCATGATGCGACGCGGCTCGGCCGCGTAAAACTCAGTACGACCGTGCTTATACCCAGCGGCCCGCAAAGCAACCACTCGCGGGCGGCTCTTTTATATAATGGTGGGCACGCAAACGATTGGAGAGCGCATGCCCACGTCACAAAGCCAGAAAAAAGAAGCCATTGCCCAGGCGGCCGAGCAGGAGCTTGCATCGCTTGCGGCCCGTGGCGTGCGTATCGCGGGCAACGCGTGCTCGCCGATCGTACTGGTCAAAGGCGATTTGGATGATGCCGAGCGTTCGGGCGGCGAACTTGCCGCCGGCGCGGATGGTACCGCATTGCGCAAGGCACTCGGGGCAATCGGTTACGCGCCCGAAGATTTTTGTGTGCTGGCGAGTGTTGCCGGCGCAGGCGACGGAGCTGTGGCGGTGGGCCACGCCCTGCCGTGCGACCTGTTCCGCGAGGCGCTTGAGGCCTTGGACCCCGAGGCGGTGCTGCTGCTCGATAACAGCGCGGCCGATGTCATGCGCGAAACCTACGCCGACATGCTCGTGGCGATTGATGACTTCGACACCGCCATGCTCAAGCCCGGTCTGATCGCCCATGTGCAGGGCCGCCGCGTGCTCGCGCTCGATGGCTTTGAGGCGGCGCTGACCGACAAAGCGGCCAAGCAGCGCATGTGGGCCTATATCAAGCAGCTGACCCCGGCGGCTGCTCCACTGTAGCGGATTGGCGCCGGCGAGCGATTGCCTGGCGGGCATGCCGTCGACCATGCGCGGCGGCCGTCCAAAGATGCCTCCTACGCTATCGAGAGCTCGGCTATCCTCAGTTTGCCAGTTCGAAAATGGGCCTGCCGCATGATCGAATCTTTATTTCAACTTTACACCTAGGTTTACAGCTGTCTTGTCAGCTGTAAACCTAGGTGTCATACTAAAGCCCCAAGATTCGCCAAAAGAGAGGGGCCTTGATGGCACAGAGCGCGAACATGGATGCATCGGAGCTTGCACGCGACATTGCGGCCGGCCTGGCATCGGCAACGACGGCAACGGAGCGCGCGGCATTGGTGCCCGCAGAGCTCGTCGAGGCCATTCAACAACTTAAAACCAAACGCGACGCGGTGATCCTGGCACACTATTACGTGGCACCCGAGGTCCAGGCTGTGGCCGATTACGTCGGCGACAGCTTCTACCTGGCAAAGCTCGCCAAGAGCCTGCCGCAGCAGACTATCGTGCTGTGCGGCGTGGAGTTTATGGGCGAGAGCGCCAAGCTGCTCAACCCCACCAAGACCGTGCTGCTGCCCGAGCCGGGCGCGGACTGCCCCATGGCGCACATGGTCAAGCGCGAGACGGTCGACGCCGCCCGCGCCGAGTACGGTGACGACCTTGCTGTGGTCTGCTACGTCAACTCCACAGTCGAGATTAAGAGCTGGAGCGACGTGTGCGTCACCAGCTCCAACGCCGTTAAGATCGTGTCCGAGCTGCCGCAGCAGCATATCCTGTTCATTCCCGACCAAAACCTGGGCCGCTTCGTAGCCGAGCAGGTGCCGCAAAAGCACGTTCTGCTCAACAAGGGCTACTGCCCGCGTCATCACATCATCACCGTCGAGCAGATCGTCGACGCGCAGGAAGCGCATCCCGATGCGCTCGTACTGGCGCACCCCGAGTGCAAAGCCGACGTCCTGGCCGAGGCCGACTACATCGGCTCCACCGCCGGCATCATCAAGTATGCCGAGGAGTCGGACGCCAGCGAGTTCATCATCGTGACGGTCCGCGGCGTGCTCTACGAGCTCGAGCGCCGCTGCCAGGGCACCGGCAAAAAGTTCTACTTCCCCGCGGTGCAGCCCACCTGCGTCAACATGGATCTCATCACGCTCGAAAAACTCGTACGCTGCCTAGAGACGGGCGAGGGCGAGGTGCAGATCGGCGTGTCGGACGAGGCCGCCGACCAGGCCAAGCTCACGCTCGACCGCATGCTCGAGTACGCGGCGCGCTAAAACAACGTGACATGAGGGGCGGCCCCTTATGTCACATTACAAGGGAGAGGATTCCTGTGGAAACCAAGCAATACTCCGACATGGAGTGCGACGTCGTCATTGCCGGCTGCGGCGTGGCGGGCCTGTATGCGGCTCTCAATCTGCCGACGAGCACGCGCGTGATCATGCTCTCCAAGGGCGCGGTCGACGAGTGCGATTCGATGCTCGCACAGGGCGGCATCTGCGTGCTGCCCGAGGGCTCGGACTACGATGCCTTCTTTGAGGACACCATGCACGCCGGTCACTACGAGAACCGCCGCGAGAGCGTAGACATCATGATCCGCTCGAGCCGCTCGGTCATCAACGACCTGCTGGCGATGGGCGTGGACTTTGAGCGCAAGGCCGACGGCAGCCTCGACTTTACCCGCGAGGGCGCGCACAGCCGCCCGCGCATCGCCTTCCATGCCGATATTACGGGCAAGGAGATTACGACCAAGCTGCTCCAGGCTGTCCGTAAGCTGGATAACGTGCAGATTTTGGAGCACGTGGCCATGACCGATATCCTAACGGGCGAGCGTGACGGCGCCACGGTGTGCACCGGCGTCGTCGCCGTTCCCGTGGACGAGAACAACTCGGTTCGTCCCGCCGACGAGCTGACAAATGCCGCCGAGGGCGTGCATGCCGGCGAACCGTTTAAGATCCATGCCCGCCACACGCTGTGGGCGACGGGCGGTATCGGCGGCGTATACGACCATTCGACCAACTACCCGCAGCTCACGGGCGATGCCTGCTACATTGCTCAGGAGCATGGCATTAAGATGGAGCACCTGGACTACGTGCAGATCCACCCCACGGGACTGTTCTCGCCACAGCCGGGCCGCACCTTCCTGATCAGCGAGAGCTGCCGCGGCGAGGGCGCGATTTTGCTCAACGCCGCCGGCGAGCGCTTTACCGATGAGCTCCAGCCGCGCGATGTGGTCGCCGCCGCTATTCGCGAGCAGATGAAGCAGGACGGTGCCGAGCACGAGTGGCTGAGCTTTGCCCCCGTCGAGCGCGACGTGGTGACTGGGCACTTTGCCAACATTCGCGCACGCTGCCTGGAGGACGGCCGCGACATCCTGGACGAGCCCATCCCCGTTACGCCCACGCAGCACTACTTTATGGGTGGCGTATGGGTCGATAAGGACGGCCGCACCTCGATGCCCGAGCTCTACGCAGCCGGTGAGACGGCCTGCAACGGCGTGCACGGCAAGAATCGCCTTGCATCAAACAGCCTGCTCGAGGCGCTGGTCTGGGGTCGTCGCGCCGCGTGGTACATGCGCACCGGCGAGTCGCTGGCCGTGGAGCAGGCGGGCGATCCCGCGCTCGATGGCCGTCATCGCGCCCTGAGCGCCGACACCCTGGCAATCGATGATTTGGCCCGTGCCGCCGGCACGCAGGCCGTGGAGGAGTAGACCATGAATCCCATTACCATGAAGCTCGTCGTCGATGATCTGATTCTGCAGGCTCTGCGCGAGGACATTACGTTTGAGGACGTGAGCACGGCGAGCGTGTGCCCCACGGCGCGCCCCGCCACGGTGGAGCTTATCGCCAAGGCCGACGGCATCATTGCGGGACTGGATGTGTTCGCTCGCACCTTTGAGCTGCTGGATTCGCAGAGCTCGGTGCTGTTTGATGTTGCCGATGGCGATGAGGTGCACGCCGGCGACCACGTGGGCCAGGTGCGCGGCGACGCGCGCGTGCTGCTTTCGGGCGAGCGCGTGGCGCTCAACTACCTGCAGCGCATGAGCGGTATCGCTACCTACACGCACAGCATGGCCGCGGCGCTCGAGGGCACCAAGACCGTGCTCGTCGACACGCGAAAGACCACGCCGGGCATGCGCGTGTTTGAGAAGGCGGCGGTTGAAGTCGGAGGCGGCAGCAACCACCGCTACAACCTGTCGACGGCCGTCATGCTCAAGGACAACCACATCGATGCCGCCGGTGGCGTGACGCGCGCGATCGAGATGGCGCGCGCCCATGCATCGTTTACCACGACGGTCGAGATCGAGTGCGAGAACCTGGACATGGTGCGCGAGGCCGTGGAGGCCGGCGCCGACATCATCATGTTCGACAACATGACCCATGACGACATGGCCGCCGCTATTGAACTTATCGCCGGCCGCGCCAAGACCGAGTGCTCGGGCAACGTGGATGCCAGCAATATCCGCGCGCTTGCCGACCTGGGCGTTGACTTTATTAGCTCGGGCGCCCTGACGCACTCCGCGCCGATCCTCGACCTCTCGCTTAAGCACCTGCGTCTGCTGGACGGTAAATAATGAACGCCCGCGAGCGTCGCCGTGCCATCATGGCCGTGCTCGAGGGGGCCAAGGGGCCCGTATCGGGCAGCGCGCTTGCCCGCGAGGTGGGTGTGAGCCGCCAGATCGTGGTGCAGGACATCGCCCTGCTGCGCGCCGATGGGCACGATATCGTGGCGACCAACCGCGGCTACGTGCTGCAGGAGGCCCCCAGCAGCCCCGCCGTGCCTACGCGCTTGGTCAAGGTTCGCCACAGCGTGGAGCAGGCAGGCGATGAGCTCACGAGTATCGTCGACGCCGGCGGCGCCGTGCTCAACGTGATTGTCAACCATCGTGTGTACGGCAAGATCACGGCCGACCTGGACATCCGCAATCGTCGCGATGTCGAGCGCTATCTGCGCGATATCGAGAGCGGCAAGAGCTTTCCGCTGCTGACGGTGACCAGCGGCTACCACTTCCATCGCATTGCGGCGGAGGACGAACAGACCCTCGACGAGATCGAGGCGATGCTCAAGGAAAAAGGCTACCTAGCAGACCTGATGCCCTACGAAGACGATTTGTCCTAGTCGACGCCGCATCTATAAGTTGCGGTGAAATAGTTCCTAAAATCGGCATCCAAGACATAAAACAGGAACTATTCCACCGCAACTGCCAAGGGTCCCGCTCCAAATTAGCTGCCCACATATGCAAAAGGAGGCCTCCGCGGCGATGCGGAAGCCTCCTTTTTTGTGCACGGTGTACTTTTGAGTGTGCAAGTGGGGGAGTTGTTACTCCTCGACGATCTCGGTGATCGCGCCAGCGGGGCAAGCGTCCTGGCAAGCGCCACAGGCGACGCAGGAGTCCTCGTCAGCGACGGTAGCGACGTCCTGGAGCTCCAGAACGCCAGCGGGGCAGGAGTCGACGCAAACGCCACAAGCGATGCACTCGTCGGCATCAATTACGGGATGAGCCATGGTAGTTTCCTCTCTGTTGACCGACGCTACAGGCGATGCGCGCCGGTTTGATTCGGGCAAAAACATACCACGGGAGCGACCGTTTGCAATACCCTCTGGCCGGCATCTTCATACCGTTCGCCGAGTATGCCAAGGTTTACTAAAAAACGCGCAGGTGGGGCCGTTGAGCTGCATAAATGTTAGCTAAAGGTGACTTGAAATATAGGGCGATTGAGCGTGCTTGCGGAAACCGCATCCCATTATTTTGTCGAAAAACGGGTTGCAGTTTCCGGTTAGGCCCGCTAGCGGAAAATGCGAGCCGGTATCAGCTCTCAAAACGGGATACGGTTTCCGGTTGAGCCTTCAGACGGAAACTGCGACCCGTAATCCACGTCCAAAACGGGACGAGTTTTCCATAAGGCAGCCCCAGGCACCCCCCGGACGCAAATCTCAGCCATCTCTACATAGATCTCGATAGACTTGCCGAGAACTCCATCAGCGCATCTACCTGCGCATTTGAGAACCTAAACTCTCGGCAATAAGAAATCTTATATGAATTGACTTAGATTTTGTATATTCCGGCCCATAAGGGGATACACTACATCCTGAAAGACAAGCCGAAGCGCCGCGTGACAGACCGTCGAGGCGGCGCGAACGCACAAGAGAGAGGGAATTTCTAATGAGTAAGATTCTTGGTATCGACCTTGGTACTACCAACTCCGCCATGGCCGTCCTTGAGGGCGGTTCTCCGACCATCATCGTAAACGCTGAAGGCGACCGCACCACCCCGTCCGTCGTGGGCTTCCGTGCCGACGGTGACCGCGTTGTGGGTAAGGCCGCTAAGAACCAGGCGGTCACCAACCCCAAGAACACCGTGTTCTCTATCAAGCGCTTCATGGGCCGCAAGTACTCCGAGTGCACCTCCGAGATCAAGACCGTGCCGTATGAGGTCAAGGAGGGCCAGGGTGGCCGTGCCGTCGTCGACATCGAGGGCAAGGACTACACCGCCGAGCAGGTGAGCGCCATGGTGCTCGCCAAGATGAAGGCCGACGCCGAGAAGTATCTGGGCGAGACCGTCACCGACGCCGTCATCACCGTCCCGGCCTACTTCAACGACGCCCAGCGTCAGGCCACCAAGGATGCCGGTAAGATCGCCGGCCTCAACGTCAAGCGTATCGTCAACGAGCCGACCGCTGCTGCCCTGGCCTATGGTCTGGACAAGCAGGGCACCGACCAGCGCATCTTGGTCTTCGACCTGGGCGGCGGCACCTTCGACGTCTCCATCCTCGACCTCGCAGACGGCGTGTTTGAGGTTCTGTCCACCTCGGGCGACAACCACCTGGGCGGCGACGACTGGGATCAGCGCGTCATCGACTGGATGGCCGACAAGTTCCAGCAGGAGAACGGCGTCGATCTGCGTCAGGACCCCATGGCCCTGCAGCGTCTGAAGGAGGCCGCCGAGAACGCCAAGAAGGAGCTCTCCGCCGCCCAGCAGACCACCATCAACCTGCCGTTCATTACCATGAACCAGTCCGGCCCGCTGCACCTCAACTACACGCTGACCCGCGCCGAGTTCGAGAAGATCACCCGCGACCTGCTCGAGCGCTGCAAGCAGCCTGTCACCAACGCCCTGCGCGACGCCAAGCTTAAGCTCTCCGATCTGACCGAGGTCATCCTTGTCGGCGGCTCCACCCGTATGCCCGCCGTTCAGGAGCTCGTCAAGACCATGACCGGCAAGCAGCCCAACATGTCCGTGAACCCCGACGAGGTCGTTGCTGACGGCGCTGCCGTCCAGGGCGGCGTGCTCACCGGCGACGTCGAGGGCATCCTGCTGCTCGACGTTACCCCGCTGTCGCTGGGCGTCGAGACCATGGGCGGCATCATGACCAAGATGATCGACCGCAACACCACGATCCCGACCTCCAAGACCGAGGTCTACTCCACCGCTGCCGACAACCAGACCAGCGTCGAGATCAACGTGCTCCAGGGCGAGCGCGAGCTTGCCCGCGACAACAAGTCGCTCGGTAAGTTCCAGCTGACCGGTATCCCGGCTGCCCGTCGCGGCGTGCCGCAGATCGAGGTTACCTTCGACATCGACGCCAACGGCATCGTCAAGGTCTCCGCTAAGGACAAGGGCACCGGCAAGGAGCAGCAGATCACCATTTCTGGCTCCACTGCTCTGTCCGACGACGAAGTTGATCGCATGGTCAAGGACGCAGAGTCCCACGCTGAGGAAGACAAGAAGCGCAAGGACGAGATCGAGGTCCGCAACCAGACCGACAGCCTGTGCTACTCCACCGAGCAGACCCTCAACGAGCTGGGCGACAAGGTTTCCGCCGACGTGAAGTCCAAGGCCGAGGCCGCTATCGCCGACGCCAAGAAGGCGCTCGAGGGCTCTGACGTCGAGGCCATCAAGGCTGCCGGCGAGTCCCTGCAGTCTG
>CABQXG010000024.1 GCA_902468045.1 uncultured Collinsella sp. | reverse complement strand
GGCGCGGGAGGCGCGCCACTGCGGGAGTGCTAGTCGGTCATTGTTGGCGCCGAAGCACCGTCCCGTCCCAGCATCGCCCTCAGCTTCTCGAAGCTTTCCTCGCTTAGGCAGTGCTCCATGTGGCAGCCCTCTTGCGACGCGACCTCAGCCGAAACACCCGCATCCTCCAGCAGCCCCACGAAAAAGCAGTGACGCTCCCACATTTGGCGAGCGACCTCCAGACCACGCTCCGTCAGATGAACGTCGCGCTTGCCCATTTCGACATAGCCGCTGTTCTCCAGCGTCGCCATGGCTTTAGAGACGCTCGCCTTGGTTACGCCGAGGTACTCCGCAACGTCGATCGAGCGCACGATGACCTGACGTTCCGACAGAACGTAGATCGATTCGAGATAGTCTTCTCCGGATTCACGTAGGGCCATGGGCCGCCTTTCGCGATGATTGCTAGTTAGCCTTTGGATACTTTCCACGGCTAACTTTACCGCAAAAGTTGCCCATGTCTTACTACTTTGTCTAAAAGTTAGCCGTGTTTCACAAAACGTGCGGGACGAAAACAAAATGGAGACGCCCCGCAAGGAGTGTCCCCAGGCGCCGGGTGCCGGCCCGCAGTTACATCAATCCAAAGTGCTTCGCGGCGTTGTAGATGCCGTCGTCGTCCACGGCAGTCGTCACATAGGTCGCCGCAGCTTTCACCGTGTCCTGTGCGTTGCCCATGGCCACACTCGTGCCCACGGCGGCAAACATCGACAGGTCGTTCTCGCCGTCGCCAAAGGCAATCGCCTCGCTCGCGTCGATACCAAGCCGCTCGAGCGTCGCCGCCACGCCCAGGTCCTTGCCGCCGTTAGCGGGAATAATGTCGCAGAACAGGTCGCACCAGCGCGTGGTGAGCGAATGCGACACGGCGTCGGTCACGATATGTTCGTCGGCCGGGTCCACAAAGGCGCAGAACTGGTAGACCGGTGCGTCAAAGGCGTGCTCAAACGGCTCCTCGTGGTAGACGATTCCCGCGTTGCTGCCAGCCGTCACCACGCGCTCGGACAGGCGGTTCACAAACGAGTTCTCGCCCTGCATGCACAGCGAGTCATAGCGCCCCTGCGCCACCTGGTCCACAATCACCGCAACGTCGTCCGGATCGATCGGACAGCTGCGGTAAACCCCCTCGGCATCAAAACAGTGCTGACCCGAGAGCGTAATGTACGCATCCCAGCCCAGGTCGAACAGCCAGTCCGGCATCTGGTAGGTCGGGCGACCCGTGGCGCTCACGCATGCGATCCCCTGCTCGTGAAAGCTGTCGAGCACCTGCTGCGCCGACGCCGGAATCCGGTGAGTCTTAAAGCTCAGCAGCGTGCCGTCGATATCGAAAAACGCGGCTTTGATCATCCTCGTCTACTCCTCGCCCTCGAGCTTTTCGCTCGCCTCGAGCCACGCCATCTCCAGCTCGTCCATGGCGGCGTGAGCCTCGTCGATCTTTGCCTGCTGCTCGCCGAGCGCCGTGTAGTTGGTGGGATCGACTTGGGCCATTGCTGCCTCGGCCTCCTCAACGCGGGCGCGCTGCGTCTCCATCTTGCGCTCGAGCGAACTCACCTCGCGGCGGAGCTTCTGGCGCTCGGCGTTGGACAGGCCGTTGGGCTGACCGCTCGACTTGGGCTTTTCGGCCGCAGCTGCCGCGGCACCGGTGTCAAACGTGCCGGTCTTGGCGCTCGGCGCGCCCACGGGCTCGCCCTCGGCGGTGGCGTTGCACAGGCGCAGGTACTGGTCCACGCCACCGGGCATATGCGTCAGGTGGCCGTCGAGCAGCGCCCACTGCTGGTCGGTCACGCGCTCCATCAAAAAGCGGTCGTGCGTCACCAGGATCAGCGTGCCGGGCCAGCCGTCGAGCAGATCCTCGACAATCGCCAGCATGTCGGTATCCAGGTCGTTGCCGGGCTCGTCCAGGAGGAGCACGTTGGGCTCGTCCAGGATTGTCAGTAGCAGCGACAGGCGACGGCGCTGGCCGCCCGAAAGATCGCCGATGCGACTCCAGAGCTGCTGCGTCGTAAAGCCCAGACGCTCGCAGAGCTTCTCGGGCGAAGTCTCCTTGCCGTCGATGACGTAGTACTTCTTATAGTTGCTGAGCACCTCTCGGATCGTGTCGCCCATGTAGGGTTCGAGCTCCTCGAGCTGCTGCGACAGCACGCCAAAGCGCACTGTCTGGCCAATCTTCACGCGGCCGCGCGTGGGTTCAATCTTGCCCTGGATCACGCCGAGCAGCGTCGACTTGCCGGCACCGTTCTCGCCCAGCAGGCCATAGCGGTCGCCCGCACCAATGAGCCAGGTCACGTCAGAGAGCACCTGCTTGGGCGCGCCATCGGTATCCGCATAGCCGGCGTCCACGTCGACCACATCGATAACCTGCTTGCCCAGGCGGCTCACGGCTAGGCGCTTGAGCTCCAGCTCGTCACGCACGGGAGGCACGTCGGCGATCAGCTCACGAGCAGCCTCAACGCGAAACTTGGGCTTGGTGGAGCGCGCCTGGGCACCGCGGCTCAGCCACGCGAGCTCCTTGCGCGCCATGTTGCGACGACGCTCCTCGGTGACGGCGGCCATGCGGTCGCGCTCCACGCGCTGCAGGATATATGCGGAGTAACCGCCCTCGAAGGGATCGACCTGGCCGTCGTGGACCTCCCACATACTGGTACAGACCTCGTCCAAGAACCAGCGGTCGTGCGTGACCACGAGCATCGCGCCCTGGCCGCGCTGCCAGCGGGCCTTTAAGTGACGCGCGAGCCAGTTGATGGTGCGCATGTCCAGGTGGTTGGTGGGCTCGTCGAGCATGAGCACGTCGTAGTCGCCGATCAGCAGGCGCGCGAGGTCCACGCGACGGCGCTGGCCGCCCGAAAGCTCGCCCACCGTGCCCTCCCAGGGCACATCGCTAATAAGGCCGGCCAGAATCTGGCGCGTACGCGGGCTCGAGGCCCACTCGTATTCGGGCGTGTCACCGACGACGGCATGATGCACGGTGTCGGTATCGACCAGGTTATCCTTTTGGCCGAGCAATCCAATCGTCGTGTCGCGGCGGTGCGTCACGCGCCCGTCATCGGGCTCCAGCGTGCCGGCGAGCACGCTCAGCAGCGTCGACTTGCCGTCGCCGTTTTTACCGACAATACCAATACGGTCGCCCTCGCCCACGCCGAGCGTAACGCTATCGAAAATATGCTTGGTGGGAAACTCTAGGCTGACGGAATCGCATCCCAAAAGAATCGCCATATGCCCTGCTCCTTCGTAGAAATTCAACGTTGTCCATGATAGCAGCGAAAAGGCAGGCCGCACACGACACAAAAAGGCGGGCCATCTCCCACAAGAGATGACCCGCCTCTCCAATCAGTCCCGCGGCAACCGTGGCCACCGCGGGCCTCAAGCATGTCCCGGACTAGGAGAACATGCCGGTGAGGTAATCATTCAGCCGCTTGTCCTTGGGCCGTTGGAAAATCTCGTCAGTCTCGTCGTACTCGACCATATCGCCCATGTAGAAGAACGCCGTGCGGTTGGACACACGCGACGCCTGCTCCATGTTGTGCGTCACGATGACGATGGCGCGGTCGGCAACAATCGACGACATGAGGTCCTCGATCGCCAGCGTCGAGATGGGGTCGAGCGCCGAGCAGGGCTCGTCGAACAAGATCACGTCGGGGTTGAGCGCCAGCGTGCGCGCGATGCACAGGCGCTGCTGCTGACCGCCCGAAAGCGCATGGGCGCTCTTGTCGAGCTTGTCCTTGACCTCGTCCCACAGCGCGGCGCGTCGCAGGGAGTCTTCGACCAGCTCGTCGAGCGCGACGCGGTCGCGCACTCCCATGCCGCGAGGACCGTAGGCGACGTTGTCGTAGATGCTCATGGGAAACGGATTGGGGCGTTGGAACACCATACCCACGCGCTGGCGCAAGCGGCAGATATCGTAATCGCCCAGGATATTCTGGCCGTCGAGTGCAATCTTGCCTTCAATGCGGCAATCCTTGATACCGTCGTTCATACGGTTAAAGCAGCGCAGCAGCGTCGACTTTCCGCAGCCCGAAGGCCCGATGAACGAGGCGATCTGCTTGTCACGAATTTTGATGCTCACGTCCTTGAGCGCATGATGGTCGCCGTAAAACAGGTCAAGGCCTTCAACATCGATGCGCGTCGGCGAGGCGGCAAGGTCCTGCGCCGTGGGGCGAGTCGCATCCCCAACTTCGCGCTCGTGCGCGGCCTCGGCCTGCGCCTCTATGAGTTCCTCAAGCTCCGTAGGCTCCATCGCCGCAGCAGCCGTCATACCGCATACCTCCATATCGATATCAATTCAGCAGTATCGATAGTAGAAATCGCGGCTCATACGCACGTGAGCGCATTGTCAAGTGTTTGTAAGGGCACCTTGACTATTCCGCCGGCAACTCGATGGTAAATATCGTGTGCTCGGGCGTCGATTCGCACGCGATCGTGCCGCCGTGCGCTGTAACGATCTCCTTGGCGATGGCAAGGCCAAGCCCGGCGCCACCGCGATTGGTCGCACGTGCCGCGTCCAGGCGATAGAACTTCTCAAAGATTACCTTGAGCTTAGCCGCAGGAATCGGGTCACCATGGTTAATAAAGCGAATTCGCACGCCACCGTCATCTTGGCGCCCAGCCTCAATCGTGATGGTCGATCCTTCGTAGCTATAGGCGATGGCGTTTTTCATGATGTTGTTGAACACGCGAGCCATCTTGTCGCCATCCACAAGTACCGTCAGATCCTCGCGCACATCAACTTGGACATCTTTGTGCTGCTCGTTGAGAATGGGATAGAACTCATCGGCAACCTGCGCCAGTAGCAATCCCAGGTCGACGTAGCCGCGCGTAAGCACAATATCGTGGAAGTCAAAGCGCGTGATATCAAAGAACTCCTCAATAAGCGCATCGAGTCGGTGCGCCTTGTCGAGCGCCACGCCCGTAAAGTGTGCGCGCTGCTCAACCGGCAGGTCGGGTGCCTCCTGCAACAGCGAGAGGTAGCCCACCACGCTGGCAAGCGGTGTGCGCAGGTCATGCGCCAAGTATGTGACCAAGTCGTCCTTGCGATGCGACTCGTCGCGTAGGGCCTGCTGCACCTTACGCTCGCGATCGCGCACGCGGTTGAGCGCACCCTCGACCTCCAGGAAGTCGCCGTCGATGTTATCCCAGGCGTCAGGATGATCGATCAGGCGGTCCTGAATACGGGCGGCAAGCACGCGGTCGGAATGCCGCTCACCCTGCTCATAGCCCTGGTAGTACAGAGCGCGGCCGCAAAAGAACAGGACGCACACGGCGAGCGCCAAGACAAAGCCAAGCATGTTGAATACAAAGCCGGCATCGAACAGCACCGGTCCCTCAATGCCACCGAGCGCCATGGCGCCGATCGCCAGCGTCATGGCCCACGCGGCACCGCCGATCACCCCGAAACGGCGCACGATTTCAAAGCGATCGATCAGCAAGAAGCCGATGAGTAGCACCGCCAAGATACCGGCGATGTTACCAATGCCGATTAGCAGCAGACTCAGCAAAAAGAGCAGCACCGTCGCAAGTGCGCGATTATCGACGACCGCCCTTACGTATTCAAAGAGCCGATCGGGCACCTCAAACGCCTGCTTATCGTCTTTTGTCATGTCCATGTCCTCGCTAACAAAGGCGTTATTCGATGATATAGCCGACGCCCCAAACGTTTTTGATAAAACGCGGCTTCTGAGCGTCGTCACCGATCTTTTCGCGCAGGTGACGAATGTGCACCATCACCGTATTGTTGGAGCCGGGCATAAAGTCCTCGTTCCACACCGCGCGGAACAGGTCCTCCACGGGCACTACGCTGCCGCGATGCTCGGCCAGATACAGCAAGATGGAATACTCGATGGGCGTGAGGCGCACCGGCGCACCGTCCACCGTCACGGAGCGAGCGTCACGGTTGATCTCGAGGCCATCGAGCTGGAGGGTCGGCGACTCGGTCGCCTGCGCGCGGCTACCGTAGCTGGTGTAGCGGCGCAACTGAGCATGAACGCGCGCGATGAGTTCCAGCGGGCGGAACGGCTTGACCACGTAATCGTCCGCGCCAAGAGAAAGGCCTTCGATCTTATCCTGCTGGGCATCGCGTGCCGTCAACATAATTACGGGATAGGTATGGCTGGCACGGATGGTACGCAGCAGCTCAAAGCCGTCGATATCGGGCAGCATGACGTCGAGCAGTGCCAGGTCAAACTCTTGCTCCAGGATTGCCTTGGCCGCATCGGCCCCGCTGTAGGCGATTTGGACGTCAAAGCCCTCCTTTGTAAGGTAGATACCAACCAGGTCGGCGATGGCCTTCTCGTCATCAACTACCAGTATGCGCTCGTTCATGCGTGCTCCTCTCGCGCTCCATTATGCCCGAGGCGGCCCCCGCCACACACAACAAGCGCGGGCGATTAAGTCGACCTTAAGCACCCTTGTGCCCGTTCGAGCACGAATGCGGGCCATGCGCGCACGCAACGATCGTCGTCGCCGGCAAACGATATACTCTAGTGCCAGAAGAGACCATTCCGTCGAAAGCGAAATCTGTGATGTCCCTCACCTCTTTTGCAAAGCGCTCCGCCCAGCTTGCCGCCGGCTTTGTCTGCGCTATCGCTCTTGCTGCCGGCATGCCCACCGTCGCCGGCGCCCAAGTGCTCACGACCGACGACGTCTGCGGCAAGACCGCCGACGCCCGCGGCATCACGACAGAAAACCTGCCCGATATCGAGGCAACGAATGCCCTTGTTATGGGCAAGGACGGCACCGTCTACTATGGACGCGGCGCCGATGAACAGGTCAAGATCGCCTCGATCACCAAGGTCATGACCGCAATCCTGACCGTCGAAAACTGCAAGATGGACGAGAAGGTCACGGTGAGCAACGCTGCCGCCACCGTAGGCAACTCGACTGCCGGCCTGCTCGAAGGCGACGAGCTCACCGTGGAGCAGGCACTACGCGGCCTGTTGATCCCCTCGGGCAACGACGCCGCCACCGTGCTTGCCGAGTACGTAGGCAAAAAGATCGACCCCAAGACCAAAGACGCCGAGGCAACCTTTGTGAAGGCCATGAACGAGCGCGCCAAAAAGCTCGGCTGCACCGGCACGGTCTTTGAGAATCCACACGGCCTGGACTTTGATGAGTGGGCCGGCGACATGCACTCAACCGCACATGACGTGGCACTGATGATGCAGGAGGCTATGAAAAACGACACGTTCCGCGAGGTCGTGGCGAGCGAGGACTCCTGGATCGAGGTTACAGGTGCCGATGGCTCAGACCATTCGCATTCCATGGACACGCACAACGTTTTGCTCGGTCAGGACGGAAACATTGGCGGCAAGACCGGCACCACCGACGACGCGGGCTATTGCTTTACGAGCGCCTACAACCGCGACGGCGACGAGATCTACACCGTTATTTTGAACTCCACAACCAACGATCAGCGCTTTACCGATACGGCGACCCTTGCCAACTGGTACTACGGTCACAAGGTGACGGTCGCAATTGCCAATACACAGGAGAAGACCGCCAACGGCAACCCGCTTATGGCGCGCATTGGCCAAACCGACTGGACGGATAAGACAATCGATGCCACGCTCGCCGACCCCGCCGCACAGGCAACAGTGTTCTCACTCGCCGGCGAAGTGACCGAAAAGGTTAGCTACGATGACCTTTCGGGCACGGTGCATGTTGGCGATAAGGTGGGCAGCGTTACGCTTAAGCAGGACGGCACCAAGATTGCCATCATGGACCTGGTTGCCGACGAGGAAGGAACGGGGCCCAATCCCATCGAGTGGCTGCTCGTGAAGCTCGACCGCCTGGGCCGCCGCATCGACAACCGCCCGCTCACAGCCGAAAGCGAGACCGTAGCCAAGGCTCCTGAGGTGTAGGGCCAAAGCGTTATCACATCGAACCAAATGAGGCGTCCAACGGAGCGCCTCATTTTTTTGAGGGTTCGAATCCCCAGCTAACGTTCTTCTAATTAAAAAAAGGGCCCCAAATGGAACCCTTCTTTCATGTCATACTGGCGGAGAGCTGGGGATATCCGGGCATGCTGCGCATGCCCTCCGGCTTCAAAGCCTGGCGGCTTTTCGCCCACGGGCTACAAACGCTTTCGCGTTTGCTTAACGCCCGTGCCCTCTCGGGTTCGAATCCCCAGCTAACGTGGTTCAACTAAAAAAGGGTCCCTTTTGGAACCCTTCTTTAAAGTCTTACTGGCGGAGAGCTGGGGATTCGAACCCCAGATGCCCTTTTGGGGCATACTCGCTTAGCAGGCGAGCACCTTCGGCCTCTCGGTCAGCTCTCCGTAACAGCCGTTCTATAGTAACCAAACAGTCGAGGATGGGCAAGGGGAAATTTTGGAGCGATTCCAATTTGCCAGTAGACGTCTCACCCAATCATCTCAATCTGTAACAGTTACAGGCCGAATCTTCGTCCAGATGTTACAGATTTAGACAAAGATGCGGGGCAACCCCAGCGGCGGCGTCGATGCCTCCAGTCTTTATTAGTCCGCTCGAACGGTCTCCAACAGATAATCGCGCATGTACGGAATTGCAAACGAAACACAGCCGTAGCCAGCAGGCTCAATCAGTCCCGTATCGATCAAACGTTTGCGATACGACCCGACTTTATTCGCCGGCAATCCCATCTTTTTGGCAATATCACCGTTCGTAATCTCGCCGCCTTCGCATTGCGCCATCGCCGCGAGATATTGAAACTGCCGCTCCGACACCCTGCGCAGCGCGGGGGCAATCACCATGGCATTGAAACTATCAAGAGCCGCCTGGACACCCTTGCGAGCCGCCTCTTCACTCACGCTCTCCGACCCGCTGCGCGCAGCAACCTGCCAAGCGTAATATCCGACCAACTGGACCATAAAGGGATAGCCTGCCGAAGCCTTTGTCAAAAGCTCAGCAACGCCTTCGTCGAGTTCCTTGCCCGCACGCCTCATCGTATCCTCAAACGATCCGCCGACTTCAAAATCTGAAAGCCGCGTGAGTTCGATATGCTTCGCCCTCTGAAGGAACGTCAACGTATCATCCACCACCACGCCATCCACAGAGGTTGGCAAACCAGCGAATGCAAAGGCGACATTCGCCCCTTGGCGAATCAAGAGCTGCATTTCATTACCCAGCTCGCGCATTTCCTCAGTTGAGGCGTCCTGAATCTCATCGAGTGTGATGAGCAAACCACCTCGCTTCGCGGCATCGTACATCGCCTCGCCCAGATGAGAGGCTGACTTCGACAGCTCCACGGAGCCAAGGCTGACTCCTAAAATCGATGGGGAAATCGACATTGATGCAAGACGAACATTTCGCTGCAGAGCCTCGAGAATTCTGTCGCAAAAACCGGCATTTGAGGCGACGTCGACAACCTCGAATCCTTTTTTGCGCGCAAGATCGCCCAATGCGTTGAGGAGCACCGTTTTACCCGTGCCTCGGACACCCGAGATGCGCATGAGTCGATCGGGGGCACCAGGGCCATTCTCAAGAGCCTCGTCAAAGTCATCCAAAACAGCGTCGCGTCCGATAAGCTCAGGTGGATTCATGCCCGCTGTTGGCTTAAAGGGATTAATAGCTTTTGACATTCGACCTCCTCTGCCAGTTTTAACAACTTTAACAAAGTTTAGCAACTTTAGCAGAGTTTAACAGTTTTAGCAGGCTCGGCGGCTTTATGCCTTACCGATTCTGTCGGGTCCTCCCGCCCGCGCCGATACAAATAGCGCGGTGCGGCCCCTCTATACCGCCCCTACCCCAGCGAGCGGTTGAGGGAGCCGAGCTCATCGTTGCCCATGGTGCGCCACATTTGATAGATACAGCCGCGCGCCAAGAAAAAGAAACCGTTATCGACGAGTTGCACGGCGGCATCCGCGAGTTGATTGGTCACGGCGGGCACCGGCGGCAGCTCAAGACCTGCCTTGCGGATGGCCTCGATAGCCTCCTCAAACGTTGGCGGCTTGATGACGCCCATCTCGTTCATAAGGCCCTGCATTTCCTCCTGCGCACTGCCACCCGACTCCTCGCCGCGCGGCACCAGGCGATAACATGCCAGCGCCAGCTCGAGCTGGTCGCAGTTCCAATAGGCAAACGCCAGGCGATAGAACAGGTAACCGATTGAAGACCGGTCGCTGGCAATGCGCAGGCCGTGGCGCGCTACCTCGATAATCTCGTCATAGCGCTCCAGGCGTGCTAGCACGTTGATCAGGGCAAAGTGAGACTGCATGGACGAGCGCGCCAAATCGTAGAGACGACGCACCTCGGGCAGCGCACGCTCAAAGTCCTCTTGTTCGGCGTAAAAGCTGCAGATCTCGTGCTGGGCAAAATACAGCGCATCCGGAGCGCGAAGGATACGCACGGAACGGTCCTCCTCCATCACCGGCAGCACCATGCGCACCAGCTGGTTATCGCAGAACTGGGTCTGCACCGGGCCCGTCGCCAAAAGCTCAGCAACAGTACACTTGGCTTCCAGCTCCTCGACAAGGCGAGAAAAGCCCTCGAAAGCACCGGCTCGGTCAACTTTGGATTGCTCGCGCAGCTCGACGACACGGGCGACATACGGATCGTTGTCCTCCTCCATGACCTCA
>CABQXG010000023.1 GCA_902468045.1 uncultured Collinsella sp. | reverse complement strand
GCATTTCGTCCCCCACACGGGGCAGCCGTACACCTCCATCTCCGACAGCGAGAACACCTTGCCGATATCCTGCCAGCTCCACGAGTTGGAGTCGTTGAGCGCGCCGCTCGCGCTGTAACGCTCCTCAAGCAGCACGCGCTGGGTGAGCAGGTACTTGGTCAGCCCCTCGGGCAGGCACGCCTCGAACAGCTTCTCCCACGCCTTGAGGTTGCTGTTCAGGTACGGGTTCTTCACGTCTGCGGTGCCCTGGTTGGTGTTCGCAGTGTTCCACATCAGGTAGCTGTCGTTGGCCACGCCGGTGACGGTCTTGGCCACGGCGACGGGCGCGGACGCGATGAACGCGATGTGGTGGCCCTTGGCGCTGTCGCCGCACTGGTAGTACGGGTCGAAGTGCGCAAGCAGGAAGCGCACGGACTGCTGGGCCGCCACGTTTGACGCGCTCACGAGCGGCACGTCGATGTAGTCGCCCACGCGCATGCCGCTGAAGTTCGCGGCCTGCGCGCGCTTGTGCAGCGCGTCGTAGATGGTGGTGGAGCCTGAGACCTCGCCCGCGAGAAGCGTTGCGAGCGACTGGCCCGGGTACTTGCCGATCAGGCCCTGTCGGTTGTACTCGGCGTTGTTGAGCGCCGTGGTGGCGTTGGTGCGGGCGGTGTCGTCTATCATCTCGTAGTTGGTGCCGCCCACTGTGAGGATCTTAGCTTGAGCCATTTCGTTTCCTTCTTAAATCAATGTGATGGTATTGCCGCTTGCGGAGCATGTTGAGCCGAACGTTACGGTCACCCCGCTCGCCGATGCCTTTGAAGCCGGGCAGTAGACTGTTCCGCCCATGTATATGAACTGACCTGTCGAGTTCGCCAAAAGCGTTGCGAGCTTCGCGTTCTGGGCACGCAGCTCCGCGACGTCCGAGCTTCCTGCGCTGCCTTGCGCCACGGAGTTGGCGATCTGCAACGCCTGGTTCGCCGCTGCGTCCGCACGCGAAGCCGCGCCGTTCGCCGCAGAGGTCGCGTTGCTCGATGCTTGTTGGTCGGCGATATGCTCGTCATGGCGCTGGCTTTCGGCCTTTTTGCGTTCGATCTCGGCGTTCGATCGGCTCGTCTCGTTGTCCTGGCGCGTGGTTTCGGCATTCTTTCGCGCAGTTTCGTTGTCTTGACGTGTTATCTCGGCGTTCTTGCGCGACGTCTCGTTGTTCTCGCGGGTTGTCTCGTTGTTGCCGCGCTCGGTCTCAGCCGTTTTCCGAGCGTTCTCGTTGGACACGCGCGTCTTCTCTGCCGCTTCGGCGCTTTCAGTCGCGGTGTTGCAGTTCGCCGCTGCCGTCTTGGCCTCTTCGGCGGCCTCCATCGATAGCGTCGACTCGATGCGGAAGATCGAGCCGTCGGTGGTTCTGGCGCGGTCGATGTTACCCGCATCGTTGAGCAGCAGCGCCGCGCCTTTGTTGGTATCTGCCATCGCACCTCCTTTACTTAGCTAGCACGCCGATCACGATGGCGTGCGGGCCGATTGCCTGGATGATGCATCGGTCGCCTGCCTTGGCTCCCGAGCATGAGGTGGTGTACGGGAGCTTCAGGGATGCCCCCTTCACCGATACGGCCATGGTGGCTCCGGATACGGAATTCACCGTTCCGTAGCACGCCTGCTGGCCGGGAGGGTCGTTGGCGGTCGCATCGGCCATCGCGGCGCCGTATCGGCGCATGGCCGACATGAGTTCATCGCTCATACCTCTTCACCTCCATCTCGATTGGGCATCCTCCCACGAGCGTGAGAGTCGCAGTCCTCACCGCGAACTTGCCGCTGATGCCGGCGCTTGCCCAATCGACCATCACGGCATCGCCGCACGCGATAGGCGCGTACGTCCGCTTGACCGTGACTCTACGGATAGCGCTCTGCTGTGTTCGCAGCATCTCGTTAGCCTTGGCATCGGCGTTCCTCTGTCTCTCGGCATCGGTAGACCCATCGGGCAGGTCGCTGTAGCTGTACGTGGCCGTCTTGCGCCAACCGCGCGAAACCGTGGAGTAAGGGCTGCTCGGGTCTGAGTCGATGGCCGTGCCACGGTAGAAGGCGTCCTGCGTTTCGTAGTCGCAGTGCACCACGTTGGCGACGCCCGAGCGGTCAAGCTCGTCGACTACCTCGTTGATGAAGCGTGCGCCAGAGCCCTCTCGAAGGGTCATGGAAACGGGCCTGTCCTGCGGCTCCCTATATCTGCGAAGTACGGGCCTTCCGTAGGCGTCCTCGTCGACGGCGCGGAAGCCCGCCACGTCGAGCAGCGCGTTGCACGCCGCCAGGCGCTTCGACAGCCTCATGTCGCCCGAATCGATTCCGAGCGTCCAATCCTGCGCTAGCTTGTAGTCGGAGCCTTCGGCGATCACGTCAGCGAAGCCAGCCGCCTTGAGCAACTTTACGACGTAGGGGACAACCACGGTTCCAGCCGCCACCGTGAATGGGGCATCGAATTCGTCCTCCGCAACCTCCGACAGCCTGCCCGACAGGACTGCCGTGCCGGTTGAGTTGACGCCGCGTCTGGTCCTTTTCGGCGCTGAGACAACGAAAGTCCCCAGCGCCTCACTGACTGACGCGCCACCGAAGTCGGCATCGAGGTACACCCGCAGCAGATCTGCCCCGATATCGAGCGCCCCGGAGTAATCGACCTGCCCTGTGGTGTAGTCCTTGTCCTGGTTGCGCTCAATGCACCCGCCGTTCTTTATGTTCGTGATTCTCTCGACCTCGTTGCCGCTTGCGCGGTCTACGCGCATGAAGCGGAACGAGGTGAGGAACGGTTTTCCCCAATCAGCCATTTATCGGCTCCTCGAAGACGTTGTGCGTGACGTTGGCCGAACCCTTCCAGATGCCTGCACCCTTCACAGACATATCGAAGTCCATGGGGCCGTATGCGCGTTCGCCCGCATGTCCGCGCCACCATCCCCTCCACTGCTCGTCCATAATCCGTATGTACCTGTCGTGGCCGTCGCGCTTCATCTCCCATGAGAGCGAGGTCTTTTTGTTCAGCTCGTCGAGCATGTACGAAATGGGCAGGTCGTCGTTCTCGCCGCCATCGGCGAAGTGGTATGTCTCTACGGATCGCTGAGAGCTTGTCGAGTAGTCGCCGTTGTAGTCGAGCACAAGCACGGTCGATGCATCCTGGCCGAAGTTAAGCGCCATCCCGTGCGCGAACACGTTGGCATCGGTCACGGTCTGCGACGAGGTGCCGTTGTCGGCGTACCCGGTGACCTTGTACTCGTAGTCGGTGTTTAGCGGCGGCACGCGGTCGATCGTCTCTTGGGAGTCAAGCACGCCGGATGCTATGACGGCATCGCCGCCGTACGCCACGCGCTCCACCGTGAAGGCGGAGCAGCGGGAGGCGTTGCCGAGCACCAGCGCGTCACCATCGACTGTGATCGTGCCTAGCATGGAAAGCTCATTGCTCACCTCGTCGACCGTCATGGGGCCTACGAGCGTGGTCTGCTCGATCTCGTATGACGAGAGGCCGTTGCGCACCTTCACGTGACACGCCAGCGCATCGTCGTACGACAGCGACACGTCTGGGATGGCCGGTTCCGCCCAGTGCGTCTTGAAGCGGCGCATGGCCGTCTTGGACAGGCCGGAGCCGCCCTTGACCGTGAGCATGAGCAGATAGTCGATGCCGTTGCGTATGGTGGCGTAGCTGCCGAAACTCACGGGCTTCAGGTTCGTGACGTCTGCCGTGGCGACCGTCGCGCCGCCGACCTCTGCGAGCGTGAGCGTTGCCTGCGCGATGCCAGTTTCGTCGGTTGCGGCGACTTGCACCGTGAGCGGCACCGCATCGACGAGCATGCCGTCGGTGGCGGGCGATGCCACCCAGCACTGCGGGTAGTCGGCGACGACGATCGCCACATATCCAGACCATGCGCCCCAATCGGCATGGAGGCCCTTGGTGCGCACGCGCGCCTTCCAGTTGCCTTTCGCGAGCGCTACGGATGCGCTTTTGGCGGTCGTGTACGACTTGGTGATCGTCTCTGGGCCGCTGAACTCGATCTGCGCGGCGGTCTGTGCCGAGCCGTCCTGATGGTTGGGCACCCATGCCACGCTTGCCGCTGTTCCGGTCGGCACGACGGAGCTTGCGGTCACCTTCGGGGCGAGCGGCGGCGTGATCGTCGTGACGGAGTTCGATTTGACCCACGAGGAGGCAAGGCTTCCGCGCTTGGCCCTGACGCGGTAGACGATCGTGCCGGCAGGCGCGGAGGTGTCGTGCAGGTCTACCCATGCGGGGTCTTCGCCCTCGGTGGTGGTCGAGACCGCCGCCCACGTATTCCCGTCGTCGCCTGATCGCTGAACATCCCATGCGCTGGCGTACCACCACGCCCCGTAGACGCGCAGCGTCACCTCGGACGCGCCGGCCTTGATGGCATCGATGCGCGAAGGTGCCGACGGAGTTGTGTACGTGGTTCCGCACGAGACGTGCGTGGAGTTGCCGCCCGGGCCGTGGGCGCAAAGGCGGCACTCGTATTTATGGCCCGGCTTCGTGGAGTTGTCGGTGTAGTTGGTCACGTCCCACGACACGTCGGCGATGTTCACCCATGAGCCGTCGTCGGTGCGGCGGTCTACATACACGCCAGCCCAGGGGTATGCGCCGTCCATGCCCGTGTAGTCGACGTCCCACGTGATCTTGTGCGAGGTGTCGGAAACGCGAGCAAGCTTCGGATTCCTGGGCGGATGCGGCTGCGAGTACCCGCGCTGGGGAATCCAAGCGTACTCCGTTGCCCAGGCGTCGCCGCCCGCGCTGCCGTAGTAGTTGTTGTACGTCTTGCCGTAGACGTGGATCTGCACGGAGCAGTTCCAGCCGCTGGCTCCGCGCCCGACGTCCACGGTGAAGGTCACGGCGTCGCGCGTGGCCCAGTTGCCGTAGTTGTTGAGCAGCACGTCGCGCGACCTGTAGGTGACGCCGTTGACGATCACGTCATAGTGCGTGCCGTACTGCTCGGCGTACTTGTCTTCGAGCGCGGCGGTGACTGTGATGCGTGAGGTGGTGTCGTTGACCGTGCTCACGCCGTCAACGGAGATATAGCCGCAATACCAGCGGTTGCGCCCCGCGATCTGAATCTCCCTTGTATAGGTTCCCATTGGCTACCTTCCCGACCCTGCGGACCGCCTGGCTGCGGAGACCAGAACGTCAACCGCCTGCATGATCCGCTGGTCTGCGTTTACACTTCCTCCATTGACCGTGACGTTGTAGGTCGTGCCGGCGGCACCTGCCCCGGCAACGGCAACCGACGGAGCGACCGTGATGCCCGAGCCGATAAGCGAGCTCGCGGAGGCTAGCGCCGACGTGATGGCGGAGTTGACCGCCCCCGTGCCGCTGCCGATGCCCTCGGCCCATCCCTCCATGAGCGCCTTGCCCGAGTAGGTTGTATAACCGTGGCCGCTGAATGGGCCGCGCTTTGCGGGCGAGAACGGGAAGAACGAGCGGATCTGCGAGACGGCGCCGGACACGGCGGAAAGGGCGCCGCCGATTGCGTTCTGGATGCCCTGCGTGAAGCCGTTGATCAACGCGCGACCGGAACCGACGAGCCACGACCCAGCGCCTGCGAAGAAGCCCATTACCTGGCCGGGGATGCTGGAAATGGTGTTCATGAGGCTCCCGATATGGCCAGACACAGCGCCGACGAGCGCCGAGAAGGCACCCGTCACTGCCGCGTACACCTGCTGCGCCGCGTTCGCCATCGTAGACACCATGGTCGAGAAGTACCCGGCGATCGAGGAGACGAGGCCGGACACGAGCGAGAGCGCTGAGGACACCAGCGAGCCGACGAACGCCACTACCGCGTTCACACCGCCTGAAACGGCGGCGACCACGGTAGCTATCCCGCCGCCGACAACGGATACGATCGAGCCGATGAACGTGGTAACCGCAGTCACGAGGCCGCTCACGACCGACATGACGAGGCCAATGGCCGAGGCTACGACGGATGCGGCGTTTACCACGACCGAGATCACCTGGCTTGCCACCGTTATCACGACGGACACGATTGAACCAACTACAGACAGCACTGTCTGGATTACCGGTATGAGCATCTGAGCCACGGAGAGCACTATCTGCATGCCGCTAGCCAATATCGGCAGCACGGCGTTGGCGAGGTTTGCGAGCGCCGTGCCGATAGACGTGATTGCCGGCATGAGCGCAGCGCCCACCTGCGACACGAGCGGGCTTACCGCAGCGAAAAGCTGCATGGCGACGCCGATGACCTGCGAAATGATCGGGACGATCATCGCGAAGGCGTTGTGTAGCACGGGCAGGATGGCCTGGCCGACGTTCAGCAGCGTCGAGCCAAGCTGCTCTATGACAGGCCGCACGGCGCTGAACGCGCCGACTGCGCCAGATGCAAATGACGCGATGGCGGGCAGCATCTGCGATGCGAAGTACGTCACGAACGGCGACACCGCCGAGATGATCGTCGTCACGGCTCCGCCAATAGTCGAGACGATGGTGTCCCAGATGCCCGGTATCTGCTCGCCAAGCTTCCCGAAAGCGGACTTGCACGTGCCTACGACGGATGCCGCAGCGTCGGCGATCGCTTGGAACGCCCCCGTTATCTGGGAAGCGTCGACTGTCGGCAGCTGTATGCCAAGCTCAGCCAAGGCTCCTACGGCGATGTTCCAAGCAGTCGCGAGCGCTTCCGAGAGCACTGGGCCAAGGACTGGGCCAAGGCCAGACAGCACAACCGGGAACGCCTCGACGATTCCCTTGCCGATCTGCGCAACCCTCGGAGCCACGTTCGTAGCTACCGCGCCGATCGACTCAAGCAGCTGCTGCGTGAGCTGCGAGAAGTCGACGTCGTCGCGCCCGAGTCCGGTGATGAAGTTCTCCCACGCGGCCTTCGCCATGCCGATGGAGCCGCTGATCGTGGTAGCGGCCTCCTTGGCGGTGGTGCCGGTGATGCCCATGTTCTCCTGCACGGTATGGATGGCCTCGACCACGTCGGCATAGCTGTCGATCGTGAGGTCGGCGTTCTTGCCCTGCTCCTGGCGCAGCTTGTTGGCATCGGCGATAAGGCGCTTCATCTCAGCCTGCGTGCCGCCGTAGCCGAGCTTCAAGTTGTCCAACATCGTGTAGTTCTGCTTCGCAAAGCCTTGGTAGGCGTTCTGCACGTCTGTCATGTCGGAACCCATCTTGTTCACGTTGTCCGACATGTCGCCCATGGCCATGTTCGCGTAGTCAGCCGCCTTGGCGACATCGCCGCTGCACGACGAGACGAGCGAGGCCGCGAAGCTCGTGGCCTGCGTCATGTACTGGTTGGCGGACATTCCGCATGTCTTGTATGCCTCTGCGGCATAACCTTGCAGTGTCTGCGACGCGGAGCCGAACAGGGTGTCGACGCCGCCAACCAGCTGTTCGTAGTCTGCATATGCGGAAAGGGCCGCGCCGCCAATCGCGGTCACGGCCCCTGTGAGCGCTGTGAACCCGGCCACCGCCGCAGTGGCGACGCCCTTGGCTACGGTTCCAAGCCCTGTCAGGATGCCCGAGGACTTCTTGGCCCCGCCGTCGATGCCGACGGTCATGGAGTCGCCGAAGGCCTTGCCTGCGGCGTTGCCCTGGCTGCCGAACTCCTTGCCGATTTTGCTCGCGAAGCCATCCATCGACGGCATCAAGGACACATAGGCCGACCCGACACTAGTCGCCATCTTCCCCTCCTATCCCCAGGATCTTGTCTATCTCTTCCTTGGCTTCCAGCGCGTTCGCGCGGTGGCGCTCAAGCTCTGCGAGCTGCGCCGGCGTCTTGATAGGCTCGGGAGGCTCCGCGCTCCTGTCCTTCTTGTCGGCCATGCCCCAGGCGATGCACCGAAGCTGGTGCTCGATACGCCAGAGCATGTAGTCGGTCGTGCTCCACCTGAGTTGCGGGTACTGCGCCTTGGCGAGGCGCGAGTTGTCGGGGAGGTGCTGCCAGAGAAGCGCCATCCGATCGAGGTCTTCGGGCGCTCCATCCAATGGCAGGGCTATGCCGTAGAACTGCTGGAAGTCTGCTATCGCTTCGCCGCGCCTGTTCTCGAGGTCGCTGGCGAAGCCTATTAGTTTTTTGCCTTTGCAGCCTCGAATGCCGCGTCGCACAGGCGGCGCATGTCGTAGGAGGTGCCTCCGAGCGCTTCGATGTACTCCTCGTCGCGGCCCATGAAGATGCGCTCCATGGCGTCCATCATCCCCGCCGGGTCGGTTTCGCTTCGGGCGAACTGCTTCACAGTCTTGTAGGACTTCAACTCGTCGAGGTCTGCGGCGAACTCGCCGTCAACGCCGTCGACGGAAAACTTGATCTCGGTCATCTGCATTCCTCCTAGGCGCTGGCGGTTTCGGTCGACTCGATGTAGTCGTAGCAGGTGTTTCCGTCGCTATCGACCAGGTACTTGAGCGTGATCTGACGCCCGGCGATCTCGCTCACCGCGAGCTTGAGGTCGTCAAGCTCGGATAACTTGGCGGAGGGCACGACCTTGCGCCAGCGGCGACCGTTCTTGAGCACGAGTTCGAGCACGATCGACCACGCCTCGTCCTTGTTGCCGTTGTGCTCGACGGTGATAACGCCATCGAGGTCGGTCACGTTTTCGGCGCCATACATGACCTTGAGTGTTTGCGCCTTGATCTCCGCGAGCGTGAGCTTCGCAGACTCCACGCGCGAGGTCGTGGCGGAGTCCATGAGGTCGCCGTTCATATCCTTCAGCTCGTTGGCGTCGGTCTCCTCGGACTCGGTGTAGCCGTCCTCGGAGATGAAGCCGAGATTGAGGAAGGCTTCGGCGAGATTGGTCTTGATGTCTGTGGGGAGGGTGGTGCCGGCCGGAGCCACGAAGATGTATCCGCCCTTCACGCCCTTGGTGGACGAGACGTTCTTGGTCTCGTTTTTCTTGAAAAGTGCCATGTCGGCTCCTATTCGCAAATGGTTACGTTTACGTTGGTCTGGTATCGGCGCTGGCGGCTGTCTGGGTCGTCCCAGCGGTACGTGTCTCCGCACGTGGCCTCGAACACGCACTCCTCGTCCATGAGACTCGGCACTGCGTGCTCCACGGCTTCGGCGATCTCTGCGGCGCGTCTGCGGGTCTTCGCCCATGACTGCGCCACGAGCTGCACACGGTTGATGCAGCCGCTGCGGCTAGATCCGGTCTGCGACACCGATATGAACTCGCTGGGCCTGTCAGCTGGTACGTCGAGCACGGCCTCGATGCCGGTCTCGTCCATGAGCCGCTGCGCCACCATGCGCTCCACGTCCATCACTCACCGCCTCCGAACATGGATCTGAGGCGGTTGTGCTTGCGCTCGCTCGCATGGGCGTGCGGAGTCGCCGTGGTAACCACGAAGCCGTTTGCGAGCTTGCCCTTGAACTTGCGGACTATGTAGCCGGCACCCTCGCCGGGGTGCCGGGAGAAGGACGAGTTGCACGATGCCGCTGCGGCGTCTGCCTTCTTCTTAAGAAGCGTTTGCACCGCGCCTGAGTTCATAACCTCGGCATAGCCGCCGCGCTTCCAGCCCTTCCACTCGAACTTCACCTTGCACTTAGCCATCGGTGCGCCCCACTTCCACGGTGAGGTTCCAATCGCCTGGGGTGTTTTCCGGGTCGTAGCGCTGCGGGTCGCCTATGACGCGGTGCTCGGTGCCTCGAACGTTCACGCGGCACCCCTTGAGCGATGCGGTGAAGCTCTTGGGGAAACACAGCGTGTAGGCGACCTCAGTGCCATCGGGGCGCGATGCGTCGAGTTCCGACGTGGCCCCCGGGCACACGACCACGCCCTCTATGGCGGTGTTCACGCTGCCGCGCTCGATAGGCTCGCCGAGCGAATCGAAGTCGACCACTGGTGTTGTGACCGTCACCGATTCGGTGCTTATGAGTCCCATTCGGCATCACTTCCAACCGGTTGGAGCGCCCCGATGCGCTGGTCGAGCAGCCCGAGGCGCTTCAGCTCCGTCTTTCCAAGGTACATTTCGCCGAGGGCAGACCCGTACGACACGCTGGCCGTGTAGCCGCCTGCGCCCTGGCTGTACTGCATGGCACCCGCCAGAGCTGCTGGCGCAGACAAGACCCTGTTGACCACGAGGCAGCACACCGCTGCGGCAGATCGGTCGAAGGCGGCTACCTTGCCGCGCTCGTAGTCGCCCACGTTTGATTCGTAAGCGCTCATGAGCAGGTCTGACGCGTCTGAGAGCAGGGTCGCGGCGCGTGCCTCGTCAGTCGGGTCGCCGTACCTCGCCCTATAGTCTTCGATGGTCGCTAGCGGCTCCATGCGCCTACTCCTCGCTGGCAGGCTCTTCGGCCTTGCCGGAGTCAACCGGCTTCGCGGCATTCTCGCCGGCCTTCTGCTCGGATGCCTCGGAGGTCGCGGCCATCACGCCAGCGTCGACGAGGCACTTGACCACCTTGGCGATGGTCGGGTTCGCACCAGGGTTTGCGGCCTGTTTGGAGATGCCGACAGGCTCGCCTTCGGCGGTCACGAAGCAGACGTGCTGCGGGAGGATCGGGGATGCCTTGGATGCGTCCTCGACGATGAACTTCTGCACAAGGTTCGCCATGGTTACCGCCCCCTAGGCCGTCTTCAGGATGGCGAAGGCCTTGGGGTCGAGAACCGCGTAGGCAAGGACTGCCTCGGTGCGGTACGCGACCTGGTTGTATCCCTTCAGGTCCTGACCGGTGTTGTCGGGGTCGCCGTACTCGATGATCTCGGAGGTCATGTCGCGCACCATGCCCCACTTGATGGTGGAGAAGTCGCCCATGATGCCCGCCACCTTCGGG
>CABQXG010000022.1 GCA_902468045.1 uncultured Collinsella sp. | reverse complement strand
GAGTCAGGACTGTCCGAAATTGAGAGGCAAGGCCCTGCGCCCGGCCCCTCGGTTCCCGCTTACGAGAGCGACGTTCTCAGCAACTCGTTGAAGAGCTTCGGGTTGCCCTTGCCGCGGCTTGCCTTCATGCACTGACCCACCAAAAAGCCGATAACCTTCTGGTTGCCGTCGCGGTACTGCTGCGCCTGATCGGCACAGTTAGCCAGCACCTCGTCTACGATCGGCTGCAACGCACCGGCATCGCTCACCTGACGCATACCGCGCTCGTCGACGATCTTGTTGGGGTCGTCGCCGGTCTGGGCCATGGCCTCAAAGACCTCGTGCGCCTGGTTGGAGCTGATGGCATCGGTCGCCAGCAGCTTGGCGAGTGCCGCCACCTGAGCCGGCGCGATGCCGGACTCGGCGAGCGACACGCCCGCGCCCTTAAGGTAGGCAATCATCTCGTTCACCAGCAAGTTTGCGACCGTCTGAGCCTCCTTGCCAGCCATACCGGCAGCGGCGGCCTCAAAGAACTCGGCAAACTCCGGGTCGCCGGCAATCTGCTCGGCATCGGCAGCCTTAATGCCAAAGTCGGCCTCAAAACGGGCGCGCTTGGCATCGGGCAGCTCGGGGATCTCGCCACGGCAGCGGTCGATGAACTCATCGTCCAGATCGAACGGCGCCAGATCGGGATCGGGGAACAGACGATAGTCGTCGGCCGTCTCCTTCACACGCATGACCACGGTGCGCTTGCGGCTGGGCTCCCAGTGACGGGTCTCCTGATAGATGATTCCGCCCTCCTCGAGCACCTCGGCCTGACGGCAGATCTCGTAGGCAAGACCATCGTGCAGGCTCTTAAACGAGTTGAGGTTCTTGAGCTCGGTCTTGGTACCCAGCTTGGTCTCGCCGCGGCGGCGCAGCGACACGTTGCCGTCGCAGCGCATGGAACCCTTCTCCATGGAGCAGTCTGAAATGCCCAGCGTCACAAAGATGCGACGGAGCTTCTCCATAAACAGACGCGCTTCCTCGGGCGTACGCAAGTCGGGCTCAGTCACGAGCTCAATCAAAGGCGTGCCGCAGCGGTTGTAGTCGACGAGCGACTCGGCCGCGGCGGTAATGCGGCCCTCGGCGCCACCCACGTGGACCATCTTGGCGGCGTCCTCCTCCATGTGGATGCGCAGAATGCGAATGGGCACCGTGTAGGAACCGTCCTCGCGACGCTCGGGCATCTGCAGGTTGGACGCGTCGTAGCTGGCCAGGTGACCGGCGCGCTGGTTACCCTCGCGCATGGTCGACGTCATGGACGTGGACAGGCCCTCGGCGTTGGCCGAGGCGCTCGCCAGGCTCTGGGCCTCGGCCTCGCCAAACGCGCAATCGGGGCGCTCGGCGGCACCGCGACCGGTCACGTCCAGGTCCAGGTGGCCGTACATGGCAAAGGCGACCGGGCCCTGCGTGGTCTGGAAGTTCTTGGCCATATCGGGATAGAAGTAGTGCTTGCGGTAGAACATCGAGTGACGCTGGATCTCGCAGTTGGTGGCGAGGCCGGCCTTGACGATGCTCTCGATGGCGCGCTTGTTGGGCACCGGCAGGGCGCCGGGCAGGCCCAGGCACACCGGGCACACGTTGGCGTTGGGCTCGTCATCGTGGCTGAGCTTGCAGTTGCAAAACATCTTGGTATCGAGTGCGGTGAGCTCGGTATGGATCTCCAGGCCGATCACGGCCTCCCAATCCTGCAGGACCTCGGAAAGCTCCTTCATTACAGCTCGCCTCCCTTCCCGGCAAAATCGGGTGCGACGGAAAGCACGGGCGCACCCGTGGCGGCATCGGCAAAGCCGCGCTCCAGGGCGCGGGCAAACGTGAGCAGCTGACGGTCCTTAAAGGCAGGTCCCACCAGCTGGGCAGAAACGGGCAGCTGAGTATCCTCGCCCAGGCCCAGCGGCACCGAGATACCGCCGTTGCCGCAGATGTTGAGCGAAATGGTGTACAGGTCGGAGAGATACATCTGCGTGGGGTCGCTGATCTCGCCAAACTTAAAGGCCGTGCGCGGCGAGGCGGGCATGAGGATGGTGTCCACCTTGGCATACGCGGCGTCGTAGTCCTGCGTGATGAGCGTACGGGCCTTTTGTGCAGCGTAGTAGTACTTGTCGTACACGCCCGAGCTCAGCAGGTAAGCGCCGAGCATCTGACGGCGCTTGGCCTCGGCGCCAAAGCCGTGGGCACGCGAAAGCGAGCTCTGGTCGGACAGGTTGGCGCAGCCCTCCTCCTGATAGCCGTAGCGAATGCCATCGAAGCGGGCCAGGTTGGAGAATGCCTCGGCCGGGCCGATAACGTAGTAGGCGGCGATGGCGGCATCCAGGTGCGGCAGGTCGACCTCGACCAGCTCGGCGCCCTGGTTCTGCAACTCCTGGGCGGCGCGCTGAACAGCAGCCTTGACCTCGGGCGTCAGGCCCTCGGCCTCCATAAACGCGGGGATAATGCCCACGCGCTTGCCCTCGATGCTGTCGTTGAGATGTTCGGTAAAGTCGACGGCGCAATCCTGGCTGGTGCAGTCGTACGGATCGTGGCCCGCGCCGGTAAGCGCGTTCATGGCCAGCGCGACATCCTCGACCGTGCGGCCAAAGGGCCCCACCTGGTCGAGCGACGAGCCAAAGGCAACCACGCCGTAACGGCTCACAGCGCCGTACGTGGGCTTAAAGCCCACCACGCCGCACAGCGACGCCGGCTGGCGGATGGAGCCGCCGGTGTCCGAGCCCAGCGAGAGCGCGACCTCGCCCGCGGCGACGGCTGCAGCGGAGCCGCCCGAGGAGCCGCCGGGCACGCACTCGGTATCCCAGGGGTTGTTGGTGCGGTGGAAGGCCGAGCTCTCGGTAGAGCTACCAAAGGCAAACTCATCCATGTTGGCCTTGCCCATGGGCAGGCAGCCGGCATCGAGCATGCGCTGGACGCAGGTGGCAGTGTAGACGCTCTGGTAGTCCCCGAGCATGCGGGAAGCGCAGGTGGTGCGCGTGCCCACGAGGTTCATGTTGTCCTTGATGGCCAGCGGCACGCCCGCGAGCGGGGGCAGCGGCTTGCCTGCGGCGCGGTCGGCATCCACGCGCGCGGCGGCCTCGAGCGCAAGCTCGGGCGCCACCTGCAGGAATGCCTGGACCCCGCCCTCGCGCGCCTCGATGGCGGCAAGAGAGGCCTTGGCCACCTCGGTAGCGGTAAAGTCGCCGGCGGCAACGCCCGCGGCGATCTGGGCGGCGGTAAGGGAATCGAAGCTTAGCGCCATTACTCGCTCTCCCCCTCTCCCAAAATGGACGGCACGCGGAAGTAGCGGTCGCGCGCGCTGCCGGCGTTTTCGAGTGCGACGTCGAGCGGCAGGTCGCGCTCGGGCTCGCGCAGGTCATCACCCATCACGTTGGACAGGCTTCCGATGGGATGGAACGTGGGCTCCACGTCGGGCAAGTCATATTGCAAGACGGGCTCGAGCATCTGGACGGCGTCGTTCAGGTAGGACGTCATCTGGGTGAGCTCGTCATCGGTCAGTGCGATCTTTGCGTACTCGGCGATGCCGCGCACGTCTTTCTCGCTGAGTGCCATAGGCGCTCCCTTCCGCATAAAAGTTAAACCGCTCTAGTATACAAGGCAACGCCGCTTGGAGCAGGTGCTTTACCTAAATGCAGCGAAAACGTAACGAGGGCGGCGGGCTGGCAGGCGGCGGGCTGGCAGTTCTGCAGCGAAACCGCGCCGTCCGTAGCGAAAACCGTCCCGTCCACAACGAAAAGCATCACAACATTCGACGTTTTTCGCCAAAATCGCGATTTTCATCGAATGTTGTGATGGTTTGGAAGTCCCGACCACCGCAAAGGTGCCTGTCCCCACCGTGGCGGTTCTGAACGATGTCCTATGCCGAGGCCTTGGCCTTGCGACGCTTGCGGACCGCGTGGATCACGATGTCCAGCAGCAACAGCACAATGGCCACGACCACGATGAGCACGGCAAACTCGCGCTTGCCCCAGTGGCGGCCGGCCAGCGACTTTTGCTTGTCGACGTCCTTCTTGTTGTACTTGGTGCGCACGCAATGCACCAGCAGGCGATGGTCGTTCACGCCGTAGGGCGTGCAGGTGACGAGCGTCACTTTGTCGGCGCCGGGCTCGATGGTCAGCGACTCCATCTCCTCGGGCAGCACGACCTCGGAGTCCACCATCTTGTAGGCGAGCGTCTTGTTCATGGTGTGCAGCAGCACCAGGTCGCCGGGCTCCAGCGAGTGAATGTCGTCGAACATGCTCAGGTTGCGCATAACCGAGTGCGCGGTGAGCACGCAATGCGTCGAGGTGCCGCCCAACGGCAGGCTCGTGCCCTCCAGGTGGCCGACGCCCGCCATAAGGACTTCCTCGCTCGTGCCGTGGTAGATGGGCATGCTCACGTCGATGGAGGGAATCTCGACCCAGCTCATCATGGGGTCGCGGTCAAAGATAAGCTGCTGAGCGTAGGGCTCGATCTGGTCGGCGGGAAGCTCGGTGGCCTCGCCCGCCAGCTGCTCGTTAAAGGAGCGCGCCTGGAGCAGGATGCGCTCGCGCTCCTCGGCAGACAGCGCGTCAACGGTGCTGGACACGGTGCTGATCTGGTTGAACACGCCCGAGGCCTCGAGCCGGTCCAAGATCCACGGCCAGGTCATAAGGCCCACGCCAATAAGGATGATGACGATGGTGATGAGCCGGTCGGCCCAGCGCGGCAGCCGCTTGCGACGGCGCTTGGGCTTTGGTTGAGGTTTGGGCTGAGGGCTTGAGCCACCGTTGGCCGCGGCGTTATTGCTCTTCATATGTTTGGCGCCCTGCACCATCACCGGTCACTCCTCTACAACTCAAGTTGTCTAAACAAATAATAGCCGATTAGCGAGCTTCCACGCCGGACAACGCAGCTAGGACCGAAACGCCGCCTACGGTCCAAATTCTTGGAGACCTTCTACAGCGCTTCTTGCCATGGATATTCCTTTCCAAACATGCGATCGACTTCGAGCTGAATTCGCTCATCGTCGATTGCCGCCAAAGATAGCGCAAGCGAAATGTCGTCGACACGGGAGGAGCCGGCAAACACGGGCGCATAGCGCCACACTTGGATCATCGCCGTCTCGTTATCCGGCAACTCCCCGTCTGCGACTTCGAGGTCGCTCAGTTGACGCCATGTACTTCTTAAGACGGCCTTTTGTTCCATGCCCGGTGCAGCGAGCATCGAACGCGCGGCGAGCGCCGTCTCCCCGGCGTCAACAAGATAGTCGATCTTCGGCGTCTTCCTTGCAAAAAAGACCTTCGAGACAGGCGAGGAGAGCTCTGCCATGTGCTCGCTGAGCAAAAGATCAACGGCAACAGGGAACACGACGACACGTCGCTCGCAACGTTCGCGCCTCGCGAGACCCCTGTCGACAAGCTCGGTTATGGCCTCACTCGCACGGCTTGCCGAGATCCCAAGCGCACGACAAAGGTCATAGGGACGATATGGCTCCTGGGCTGCTCCCCAGATTGCGGCAGCCTGTGCGTTGGGTGACATCTTGGTCGCATGATTGCGAAACCAGGCACCGCCCCTCTCCGTGCAGGCCGTGCCCATAAATGGAAGAAAAGCCTGTCTACCCGGGCAGACAAAGGGAATCCCTTGTGCGACCAATGCTTTGCGCTGACGTGCATCGGCATCAGGAAACGAAACGACAACAGGAGTCTCCGCGCGCAAGGCTAGCTGACTATAGACTCTCTTAGCCTCGGGAAGCCCGACGCCAGTAGGCAAACTTGCAAGCAAAAACGAAAAACCGTTTGCGTCAACAGCGCGGACCTCAATCGCCCGCAGATGCAGCGGCAAGCGTGCGGATCCAGGCCAAGTTTTGGTCTTGGCGGAGAGGCCTAGTGCTTCTTGTAAGTAAATTAGCGCTTCGTTCATTTCCATCGTTTTCGTTTGATTCCAGTTTATATTGGAATTATACATAATTCTCGGAATTGACGAGATTCCCTTCGTGCCTAAGCCCGCATTTGAGTTTTCAAAATGTCCCGAATCGGTGGGGCGATTCGGGATACAATGTCAATAGGAAACGACGCATCCCGCGTAAGTGTACGAGAGCGCGGGTAGCCTAGTTTTCAGCTTTAGTTAAATGCCCGGGATCCGACCCCCGGGCATTCTTATTTGCGCTTGTTGCGGCGCAACTGCCTTCTACCGTCCGCACCGCGCGTGCGCCTACGGACCTTAATCCGAACCTCATACGAGTCAAGAAACGCGATGACGAACGAGCCCGCATCGGACGATGGAGGCTGGCTGCGTTGTCCAAAAAACGGGGCAAACTCCAGTACGGAGTCTGCCCCGAAAAGAGAATGGCAAAGCAAGAACGTGGATGGACGAGAAAAGTGTCCGCAAGTCTCATGGCCATCACATCCCACCTGCCAAAGGGATGGGTGAGCGAGCGTTACTCCTGCTCGGACTCCTCAGCCTGCTTACGGCTGCGGATGAGATGCGCCACGCCAATGCACAGCACCGCGCCACCAGCAATCCAAGTGAAGGTCACACCGTTAAGGCCGGTGAGCGGGAGGTTGGAACCCTTCTTGTTCTTGATGGTGAGGGGGATCTTGGTCGAAGTCAGTTTCGCTTTATGCTCAACAATGGCCATATCGGATCCAGAATCCACAACGAGATCCGTCAGCTTGCCGGTCGTGTCGTACTTAGGCTTCACCGTAATGGTAATTGGGTCGATGGTGTTGTACCCCGCGGGCGCCTCGCTCTCGATAATCTGATACTCGCCTTCCACAAGACCGGGGATAAAGACCTCATTGTTAGTTTCGGTCGTAAACACTCCGGCATCATTTTCGCTGCTGGCGAGTCCGCCTTCCTGCGTCAGCCATTTACCACCACCGGGAATATCGGTGTTCCCCTCCTTGGTCATTTTGACCTTAAAACGCGCAACGAGTTCGGCCTTGGCGTTGTTCGGGTCAGCGTCAGTCTTAGTGACATCGAGACCAAAGACGTAGTCAGTGACCTTGTCCGACTCAGAAGTGCCCTTATCATCGGTCATGGGATTGTTGGAATAGACAAGCTTGACCTCATTGGTGGTACCGTCAGCCTTGTATTCAACATCGCTGGTGAGCTGGGCCTTGTAGGTCACGACCACTTTGGAAGCGGCGCCAACTTCAATCGGTTCTCCTTTAGTAGTCTGAACCGTCTTAAGATTTTTAAAAGAAGCATTAAGGAGCTCAGTCTCACCGGGGGTCACAGTCGCCGTGTAACCCTTGTCAGCGTCTGGTATAACCTCTTTCTTGCTGCCGTTATCAACGATATAGACATGCAAACCGTTCGGCGAGCCATCGGAGTTCTTTACAACCTTAAGACCCTTACTCAGCGTATCTTGGAATTCATAGTAATAGGTATTGTACGAGGCAATATTGTCCGCAACGCGACCGGTCAGCCTGTAGTCGATTTCCTGTCCGATCCAAGCATCACCGCTATCCTTCCAGTTGCCCTCTTCGGCATTGGCAGCATCCAGCCCAGCAGTGTCATCGAGAATCTTCTTTTCGACCGTGGGGATGCTGGTCTTCTCGGTAACCGTCACGGGATCACCGCCAACGAGAGCGAAGATCGGAGAGGTACCAGTGTTCGGCTTGGCCGGAGTCGTAAGACTATCAGACACGAAGAGATAATAGCCATCGCCATTAATGCTCGGGCGCGTCCACTGCTCGCCTGCCTTAAAGGAGCTGCCCGCAGCCTCCCCGTCTTCAGCTACAGCTTTAGCAATCGAATACAGCACGTCGCCAGGAGCGACACGCGTACCGTTGTTGTTTGCCGTGCTAGCGGTGGTACCCGTTACATTTTGAGAAAGCCACTCGGCCACATACGAAGCAGAGGCACCCTTCTTGAGCCCCCTGGCGGGGTCTTTCTCCACAAGTGCCTTATACTCAGCTGATTCCGTAATGGCAGTGGTCACCTTGGAGCCGATAGCATTATTTGCCCACTCAATATCGGAAGCAACCTTGCCGTTGTCTTTCTCGTCAACGACTTTTGCCTTAAAGATCTGATAGGCCTTGAACGTATTGCCCTTGTTGTCCTCGGCGACCTGATTAATCGTGATGCTGCCCGTCGTACCCTCAGCAAACGCCATGGTCACCGGCGCCATCACGCCGCCAAAGCTCAGCGCTGCTGTGAGGCCGGCGGTTACTGCCAGGCGTGCGATGTTCTTGCTCATGCTCATCTTCTTTTCCTCCGTTTTCCGGTTGGTTCTCATTCGATCGTTCATCATCTGTCTGTGTCTTAGCATCTGCTTCGTTACGTCTCGCCCCGCTCTCTGTGGGGCTGCCAGCTACTCTTTATGGCTGCCACCTCCCCGCTTGACCAGGAGCGCGACCACGATGAGCGCGGCTCCGGCGACCGCTGCGGCGGCCGCGGCGTACATTGCCATATCGCCAGTCGAGGGCATAAAGCCTCCGGTGGTAATGCTAGGGGGTGTGCCAGTGGGCGTGTTGATGAGCGACGCCCCCAGGCTGCCCGTCGACCCGTCCGCGCTGTCGGCGCGCAGGGGCGAGTCGGCCGTGATGGTGAGCTTGGGTTTGGCGGCGGCCACCTGGTCGACATCCAGGCCCTCGGCCTTGACCGTCACGGAGCGCGTGCCCTCAAAGGCGGTGTAGCCCTTGGGCGCCTTGAGCTCGCGGACCTCCAGCTTGCCCGAGTCCACGCCCGAGACGGTCACGCGACCGTCCTCGCCCGTGGTGACGGTGGCCTTGCCCTCTGCATCCCACGTGCCGTCAGCCGCTAGCGTGCGGCCGCGGTCGTCGGCGATGCTCAGGACCGCCCCGGGCAGCGGCTTGTCGCCATCGCTGCCGCGCTTGGTGAGCGCGAGATCCCAGGTGTAGGCGCACGCATCGTCGCTCGGCGTGCGGGTGAAGCCGGCGTCGCCGGACTGGTCGGCAAAGGGAGAGCGCGGGTAGCGCAGGTAGACCTCGTTGGGGTTTCCCTTGGCAATGCCGTGGTTGCATGCGCTGTTGAGCGGCGCATTGTACACGGCGACCACGCGGGCGCCCGCGGTAAAGGCGTCGGCCCCGCCGAGCGCGGCGATGAGGTCGCCGGTGTGCACGGTAAAGGTCTTACCGTCGACCGAGACCCTGCACTGGGCCGTGATGTCGGTCCAGTCCTTCGCAGGGTCGGTGCCGGCGCGGCCGTCCCTGCCAGCCGAAACGGCGTCGAAGCCACCGTCCGCGCCCACCGCCACGTACACGCGCATGCTCGCGGTGACCTTGGAGGGGTCGAGCCCCGCGCTCATGGTGTCGACGAACTGCACCGTATAGGTGTCGTAGGCCGCGAGGCCCGCGGGGACCGTGGCAGAGAGGCGCCAGTACAGGTCGTCGGCGACCGTGGCGTCGGCGGCCTTCTGCCAGGCGGCGGTGCTGTCCTCCAGCACATGCTTGGCAACCTTGGGGGTCGCCGCCTTGGGCTTGACGGTGACGGCGCCGCCGCCGACCAGGGCCATGACCGGCGCGGTGCCGGCCTCGTCCTGGGAGATGGCGTCGTCGTCGGCGACGATGAGCCAGTAGCCGCAGTGCAGGTCGGCCGCCGTGCCCGCGTTAAGGGCCACGGACACGGCGTCAGAGCTCTGGAGGGAACGAGCGAGCTGTGCGCTCAGCGCGCTCGTAAGGTGGGAATCGGCGTTGAGCCACTCGGCAGCTTCCTGCGCGGTGGTCTGGGAATTGGGCATGCCGGCGCTGTGCAGCACAGGCAGCGCGGCATCACGCACGGCGTCGCTTGCGCAGGCGAGATCGGTGGCGATCTTGGCGTCGCTGTCGCCGTCGACGACGTTGGCGCTAAAGATCTGGTAGGCGTCGTAGCTGCTCGCCACGGTGCCGCTCACCGTGATGGAACCGTTCGAGGTCGGCGCGGCCTGCGCGGATGCGGGGAACACAACCGCGCAGGTGCCGATCAGGAGGGCAAGCAGCGCAAACAAGATCGGGAAGGAGCAAACTTTCTTATTCACGACGCTCGCCTCCCTTCGCATTCGCCTTGCGACGAATGTGCATCCAGGCTGCAGCAGCGCAAAGCACCGCCGCGCCGGCAAGGTACGTCAGCGTGACGCCCGACATACCAGAAAGGGGCAAAGAGGTGGAGTAGGTGTTGGTGAAGGTGGGGGTGGAGTCGTCGGCGAACTCATGGTCCTTGGTATCGGCGTCTACCCACGTACCTTCGGAGTTAACGGTTCCCTTCCTGTAGGTCACCGCACAGTCGATGTTTCCTTCGGCTTTATCCGTTGCCACAACCTTGAACCTATAGACCGAAGGATCAAACTTGTAATGCGGATAGGTCGAGTGTTCGTCCTTCTCGTGCACGTAGTAAAAGAAGGTCTTGGAAGCGCCACGGCCCGTAGAGTCCGCGCCCTTGGTGAGGTCGTCAAGCTTGTAACTAATCTTTTCGACGAGGTTCAGGGTCTGAGAGTTACCGCCATTGGCCTGAGTCTTTACCTCTTGAGCGTTTTTGAACTCCTCGTTATCCGCAAACTCGAGCGTAAACGCCTTCATCTCGCCACCCTCAACGACCTTAGTCGCCTTGGGAATCCAGGAACCCTTGGGTGTGTATGCATTAGTAAAGGTTTTGCCTTCGGTGATCTCAATGGAGACATCGCTACCGACGGACGGAATAATCGTATTCGACTCATTTTTCTTGAGATTAGTGACCTTTACTTTATCAACCGAGTAGTAGGTGTAAGTAATGTCCAGCACCTCCTGTGTCTGGGCCACCGTTGTTTCAAACTCAATCTTGTAGATAGTCTTGTCGTAAGTCACACCAGAAACGGGCTTGTCACCGGGATCCTCAACTAGGTAGTAGACAACCGGGCCATCGGAGTAGACCCTGCCCAAATCAAAGGCAAAGCTACCGTCAGCGTTGTTCGTGACCCCATCGCCAATTTTTGAGCAGCCATTGAGCTGCAATTTGCCATCAATATCAAAGCTAGGAACCTGACCTATCTTGTTCTGCTTCAAGAGCTGGAACTTGAATTCTCCCGCATCAAGCGCGCGGCCCGTCAGTGCCTTAGTGCCGTTGAGCTTCATCTTGGGATACACACTCACCTGCGTGGTATCGCCGGCGACAACGTCTCCGTTAGTCATGATTCCGCCACCGTGGATGTTGGAACTGTTGCCCGTGATGAAGAGGGACGCAGCCGCGGTAGCAGCATCCTTATCATCCTGAATCGGCTCAGATCTAAGGCCAATCATGTACTTAGCTTGGGCGCCCTCGTACTTGCCGATAGACGTTGGTGTTTTGTCGATCGTGCCCGTCCAATTGGCAGCTCCGCCACCAAGCATCTGACCCGTTACGGCAGACACTATGACCCAATCCGAGGGCACTAAAAAGATAGGAGCCCCCGCTCGTGA
>CABQXG010000021.1 GCA_902468045.1 uncultured Collinsella sp. | reverse complement strand
GAAACCGAATGACGGTACGAGCATCCATTCGGCTTCCTAGGCGGCCACGGACAGAACGGGGCGAACAGCAAAGAGCGACGGACGTCTACTCCCCCGCCACGCTCGCGCGCAGCTTGGCGGCGATGGGCTCGGATGCCAGCAGGAACACGAGCATGACCACAGAGCACGCCAGGCACACAATCCAGGTGCTCACAAAGGAGCCCGTGGCATCGAACAGCACGCTCAGACAATGGCACCCACGGTGCCGCCGACCATCTCGAGCGAGGTAATGGTGCCCGTGACTTTGCCCAGGTCGGCCATTCCAAACTGCTTGGATGCGGCGATAGTGGGCGTGATGGTGCCCATGCACGTTCCGATACCAAAGCTAATGGCAGCCACGATGGGGCCGAGGTCGGTTGCGGGGAAGCACAGGGCGACGCAGGCGACGATGCACGCAACGGATCCCAGCACGTTGCCAAAGCGCAGACCAAAGCGATCGTAGATGGCGCCGAGCGAAATCTTGGCGATAACGACGGTGACCATATAGGCCGAAAGCACAGTGCCCGCCCACATGGGATCGTGGCCGCCCGTGACGATCTTGGCGCCGTTGACGGTAACGCTCGTCATGTTGGTGACCTGGTTGGGCAAGATGGCGCCGTTAACGAGGCCCATAAAGAGGAAGGCGACGACAAGCAGCCAAAACGCCGGGCTCTTCTTGATGCGAGACCAGCCAACGTTAACCTCGGGCGCCGTGTGCTCGTCCTTGTCGCCAGCCGTCGAGATGGACGGATCGCCCGGGTTCTCGCCGAGCGGCTTGAGGCCGATCTCGGAAGGCTTGGTGCGGAAGGAATAGGCCGTGATGGGCAGCGCCGCCACCATGCAGATAGCCGCGAGCACCAGGAAGGCGGAACGCCAGCCAACGCTCACGATAAGCGAGCTCACGATGGGAGACAGAATAGCCCCGCCAAAGCCCGAGCCCGAAAGTGCGATGGAGATGGCAAGGCCTCGCTTGGCCGTAAACCAGTTGGCGGTCACAAGGCTAATGAGCAGGCGGGTCGAGGCGACGGCAAAGCAGCCCGAGACGGCAAAGAGCACGTAGACCTGCCACAGCTCACCGACAAAGCTCATGCCGGCAAGAACGGCAGAGGTGGCGATAACAGTGAGGGAACCCAAAACGCGACCGCTCACTTTATCGGCCACATGACCGATCACAAGTGAGCCGATAACGCTCACCACGGTGGAGATGGCGTTGGAGATGTTGTACTGCGCAAGAGAAATGCCCAAGTCGCTGACGATGAGCGGCTGGAACAGGCTCATGCAGTTAACGAAAATCGTGTAGCACGTGGCCATGACGACAAAGCCGGAGGCCACGACAAGCCAACCGGGGAAGAATTTATACTGCCGGGACATACTGCTCCTTTTAAACAAACGAATAGCCTGCGCCGGGCGCCGGTAGTGCCCAAGATTGCCTTGAAAGACAAGGGCATAGGCCTTATGGCCATGCCCGCAGGCTTGAAAGGCAAGGTTGGGTGCTACCGGTGGTCGGCGATATAGCCCAAAGCGACTGCCGCATAAGCCGCGGCGCCGAGCGACAATTCGGCATCGCTAAAGCGCGCCTTGGGATGATGTTGGGCAAAGTGTTCGTCCGCATCGGTCACAGCCGCGCCGATCGTAAAGTATGCGCTCGGTATCTCGCTCGAGATAAGCGCAAAGTCCTCGCTCGCCATGGCATGGAACAGCGGCAAGAAGGCGGCCTTGGGCAATGTCGCACCCACATAGCCCAGCGATGCCTGAGTCATGTCGTCATCGAGTACGAGCGGGGGAACATCCGAGAGCGTCTCGATGGTCGCCGGCGTACGATAGGTCGTGGCAACACCTTTGACGACCTCCGCGATGCGGGTCTTAAGGTGCTCCATGAGCTCGACGTCGAAGCCGCGCAGTGTGCCTTCCAGCACGCAGGTATCTGGGATGACGTTGGCCGCTTGGCCGCCGGCAAACTTACCCACGGTCAGTGCGACCTCCTTAGCCGCCGGCACCTCGCGAGCGATGAGCTCCTGGAGTGCCAGGTGCACATGCACACCGGCCGTTATGGGGTCGATGCAGATCTCGGGGCTCGAGCCATGGCCACCCTTGCCTTGCAGCGTGATGCGGAAACCGTACACGCCCGAAAGCGCCGGGCTCCCATAGAGCACCAGGCCAAGCGGCGACTGGCTATTAACGTGCATGGCAAAGGCAGCCTGGGGACGCGGGTTCTCGAGCAAGCCATCGGCGATGGCAGCGCGTGCCCCCTCAAAGGTCTCCTCGCCCGGCTGGAACAGCAGCTTGACGGTGGCATTGGCGTCGACAAGCTCGGCCTCGCGGGCCTTGAGCAGGCGCGCCGCACCAAGCAGCGCCGTCGCGTGCATATCGTGTCCACATGCGTGCATGCAGCCATTGGTGGATGCGAAGGACTCGCCGGATTCCTCGACAACGGGCAGGGCGTCCATGTCGCCACGCAACATAACGACCGTTCCGGCCTGTTCGTCCGTGCAGACGCCATTGCCTTGGGCCGCGGTGGCACCGGCACCGACAAGGCCCACAACACAGGAACCATCGACGAGCGTAGCAAATGGAATGTCCATCTCGGTCAGGCGCGCTTGGATATACGCAGAGGTCTGTGGGAGGTTATTACCCAGCTCGGGCATCTGGTGTAAATCGTGTCGCCACGCAGCGAGCTCGTCTGCAAAAGCCTGAGCCTCTGCAACAAGACCGTCACCGATAGCGGTCTGCGCCGCCGCGGTGGCCTTGGGCGCTGATTGCGGTTGAAAATCGGACAGAGCTGGTGCCATAGATGCCCTCCAGTGAAGTTTTAGCAGTAAGCACTTTCATGTTCTAAAGTGCAATGCATAACTTTAAAGGCGGGGCATAAAAAAGCGCCACCCCAGAAGGGCGGCGCAACAAGTTGTCTACAATCGCGCTCGCGGCTTTTTGCGCAAAAAATCGAAGTGAGTCTCGCTCAAGATAATCGACAGGAAGATAAGCACGAAGCCGGCGAGCAGGCGCGAGGTGAGCGCCTCCCCCATCAGCAGCACCGAAAACAACACACCCGAAGGCGACTCCATCGAAAGGAGCAGCGAGCCCGTCGAGGCCGGGACATGCGCCAGGCCGACGTTTTGGATGAGCAGAGCCACGCACGTACAGCCCACCGAGAGAAACGCCATCACACTGATAAAGCTCGGCGTCCAAACGGACAGAGGCGCTTGGGTCTCGAATAGCAGCGACGAGATCAGGCTCAGCATGCCGTTGCCCACAAACATCCAAAACGTGATGACGTTGATGTCCATTTTGCGACCGTACTTGGCGGTCACCGCCATCTGGATGGCGAAGAAGACCGCGCCCGCCAGCGTAATGACGTCACCGATGTTGAATTCAACGCTATCGAGGGCCACCAAGCCAATGCCCGCCAAGCACAGCAGTGCCGCGCCCAGGTTATAGCGGGTGAGTTTTTCGCCGCTCAGAAAATAGCTCGCGAACGGCACGAGGATGCAATACGTGCCCGTCAAAAAAGCATTCTTGCCCGCCGTGGTGTGCGCCAGGCCGACTGTCTGCAGGACGTAGGCAGCCCACATTAGTGTGCCCATTCCAAGTCCGACGATAAGGTTGCGGGCATTGAGGTGCGCGATGATGCGCTTGTGGAAGATGACAAACATGACCAACGCCGCAGGCAGAAAGCGCACGTAGAGCAGTTCAAACACCGGAATGGTGTCGAGCGCGTCCTTCATGGTCGTAAAGGAGTAGCCCCAGACGACTGCCACCGAAAGTAGCAGAACCTTCCAGAACAGCGGAGAGCGTGCGCCGGCGCCCCGGGGAATACCGCCCGCGCCCAAATCCTCACGGGCCACAGGGCTATCGGGCAAGTTTTCGATTTCGCTGGCAGCGTATTGGGCCATGGAACATCCTCACACTCAATCTGGGCGTGGTGTCCACACGCGTATGGCTGAGTGCCGCCTCATGGTCAAATAAAAACGGGGCGCACCGGACCCCCGGCACGCCCCGCTACTGTAGCAACAACCAGCGTTGCATCGCAATCCAGCATAATAAAGTGTCAAACTGGAAGACCTCGATGTTCCGACGGCGTTTACGTGGCTGAACTAGATCAACTTAGTTGATTCCAGTTTTTCGATGATCCAGTCGTTGGCTTTGATGACCGGGCGGCGGAAGACGACGCCCAGTGCCAGTGACGGAATCAGATAGCTTGCCAAGATGCCCAGCTCAACCCAGTACTCCATATGGTAGGCGCCGGCCATGGCGGCATGCATGGCGTTGATGCCGTGGGTGAACGGCAGGAACGGATAGATTGCCTGGAACACGGGGCCGGTCATCTCGATAGGGAACGTGCCGCCCGAACCGCCGACCTGCATGACCAGCAGCACGACGGCGAGCGCCTTGCCGATATCGCCAAACGAAACCGTAAGCGTGTAGACGATATTGGAGAACACGAGACTCGCGACCCAGCCCGCCAGCACAAACTGCAGCGGGTCGTCGCACTGGATGCCAAAGAACAGGATGTCGCCCGCACACACGAGCGTTGCCTGCAGCAGGGCCAGACCGCCAAAGAACAGGTAGCGGCCCAGGTAGATCTCGTGCAAGCGCACGGGGATCAGCTCGTTGATAAGCTCATCGTCGACCGAGACCTTCATCATGGCCGCCAGCACGATCGAGCCGACCCAGAGCGACAGAATCGTGTAGAACGGCGCCATGGCCGAACCGTAGTTGCGGATCGGATAGACCGGCTTGCGATCAAGCGCGACGGGGCCGGAAAGCGACACGGCCAGACCCTCGGGATCATTGCCGATCATCGTCTTGATCGTAGCGAGGTCATCCGACATCAAGGCGCCGTCGAGCTCGACCTTAAACGCACTGATCTTGTCCGACGCCTCGCCCAGCTGATCAGAAGCCTTGTTGACCAGCTTTGCAGCCTTGGAGAGCCCCTTTGCAAGCGAACCAGATGCGTCGGTCAGGCCGCCTACGGCGCTATCCAGGTCGCCCGAGATGCCATCAAGCGAGTCCAGAATGCCCGAAACCGTCTTCTTGAGCTCCTTGGCCTTAACCGAGAACGTGGAATCGTAATCGGATTTGGCACCCGCGATGCCGGCCTTGGCATCGGCGATGGCCTGATCGACCTCGGCACGCGAGTTGTTGACCTCGGCCATGCTATCGGAGAGAGACTTCGCGGTAGCCGCCAGATCCTTGGCATTGTTGCGGTACTCAACGGCGATTCTGCCCAGCGACGTCGCGGCGGACTTGAGGCCGTCCTTCAAATTCTCATCGCTCACCTGGTCGGCAAGGCTGCGGAGCTGATCGGCCATCGCATCGATATCCTTGGCGCGCGCATTGAGGGCCGCAGCGGCATCGTTGAGTTGGGACACCGTAAGGTCGACATGCTGGTTTGCGGTGTCGAACGCCTTCGCGAGCTCGGCAGACACATTGTCGAACGAACCCGCACTTCCATCGATTGCGGCATCGATGGCATCATTTGCCGCCTTAAGCGCTTCTTTGGAATCATCGATGCCGCTTTTGGCATGTTCCATGAGCTGCTTTGTCGCCTCATCGACGGCACCTGTCTGCTTGAGCATGCCGCTCGCCGACGTCAGCGAATCGGACGTGGAGCTCAAAATGCCCGCCAGCGACGAAGCATTTGCCCGAACGTCTCGCAGGTCCTCAATCGAATCGCCGAGCGTCGAGGACAGGTTGGCGATAAAGTTACCCACCTGGTCGGTGCTCATGTAATCGAGCAGGCTGGACACCGTCTTAAGACCGATCGTCGTAATGGTCTCGGTAAAAGTTTTGTTAACCTGGCTCTGGACGGCGCTCGAACCCTTCTCGGTCACGATCTGCGCAATGGCGTTGGCCTTCTGATTCTCGTAGAACTCGATATCGGCATGCTTCACGTCGGTCGAGAAAAGCGTCATCATGTCAGCGCTAAACGTTTTGGGGATAACGACGGCAGCATAGTACGCGCCCGACTTAACGCCCTCGATAGCCTTTTCGCGATTGTTGAGCACAACCCAATCGAAGCTCTCGTTGCCGCGTAGGGTGGCGGTCACGTTTTCGCCCACGTTAACCTCGACGGGGATCAAATCGCTCTCGTAACCCTCATCGGTGTTGACCACGGCGATCTTAAGATTGCCGGTGTTGCCGTACGGATCCCAGCTGCCGGCGATGTTAAACCACGCGTACAGACACGGTACGATAATGAGGCCCATCACGACAACCAAGCCGATCACGGAGCGAGACACGTTTTGGACATCGCGCTTAAACAGATGCAGGATGTTCTTCATTTATGCCTCACCTCCTTTGGAGTGCTTGCCAAGCGCGGTGGTATCTCCATCATTTGTGGCTGTGCTGTCGCTGCCCTGAGATTTATGGTGCGAGCCGATATGCGGCAAGCGGCCCGTGGACTGATCGCCGCCCTTGGCACCACGCTCGCTGGCGTTGAGGCCAAACATGTGGCGGGCGGCAGGAATGGCGGCCGTGTGTTCGCGCATCTCGCGACGCAGGTCCTCATCCGAAAGCGCCGAGATGCGCATCTGGGTATTGAGGCTCGCTCGGATATATTCGATATTGATAAGCCAGCCGCAGATGGCAATAACCGAGATGATCCAAATGACAAGCAGGATGATCTTGCCGTTATTGTCGATATCGAGCACCGTCGACAGGACAAAGAGCAGGACCTGAACGCCCACCACGGCGGCAAAACCGCCCTTGATGTAGTACGGGTAGCGATGTTCAAAGGCGACCGCATGATCGAGCAGTTCGCGACGGTACGAATCGGAATCGAGCATGACGCGCATGGCCGTGCGCAGCGAGTAGCGCTGGCGCGGCAGGTCGTTGGACTCGCAAATCATCATACCGGTCGTGGAGAGCTGTTTATCAAAGAGCAGGTTAAGGTTGAGCAGCAGCGGACGCAGCTGCAGGCCGATAAAGAGCGCCACGATCAAGAACACGCCCAGAATGCACAGGTTAAACAGGTAGTTGAACGAATACATGCCGCCGACCGTCTCGCGCAGCAGATTGATGCCGTAGGTAAAGGGCAGCAGCGGGTGCAGCCACTGGAAGAAGCCGGGCATCATCTCGATGGGGTACATGCCCGACGAACCCGGGATCTGCACGATGACGAGAATGACGCCGATAGCCTTGCCGATATGCTTAAACGTGGTGGACAGCGCATAGATGATATTGACGTAGGTGAACGAAATGGCGATGCCGCCCAGCACGAACAGCAGCGGGCTGACGCACTGCACGCCAATCACCAGATCGCCTACCGTAACGATGATGGCCTGCAACGCGCCCAGGATCACCATGAGCAACCAGCGGCCAAAGTAGCCTTGGCGCGCAGTAAAGCTGCCAACACCTTCACGGTCGACCTCGAGCTTGTAAATGGCGATGAGCACATAGCCGCCCACCCAAAGCGCCAGATTGGTGTAGAAGGGAGCGATGCCCGAGCCAAAGCTCTTGACCGGATAGATTGACTTGGACGTCAACTCAACCGGAGACGCCATGAAATCTGCCACGTCATTGACATCGACGCCCATCAGATCGGCCAGCTCGCCCATGGACTCGGAGGTCTGCAGCGCCGCGATGTCATTGGCGGCGGTTGCAAGCTTGTCCTGGACCTTGGCAAGCGAGGAATCGGTCTGGGACAGCGTGGTCTTGGCCTGGCCGAGCGTAGCGCTAAGCTGCGCCAACGTGCCGCGCGCATTTGCAAGTGTAGGTGTCATACCCGAGACGATACCGGTCAGGTCGCCCGAAACGGCAGCAAAAGAGTCGAGCGCGCTCGAGGCCTTCGGCAGCGCGTTTTGGCCCAAGTCCGTCTGGGCTTGGCCAAGGTTGGTCGCACCGGTATGAATTGCGTTATTGATAGCGTCACTGGCACCCGAAACAGCCGCTGCGTCATTCGCCATGGCGCTCGACTGCGCGGACAGACCGTCCTTGATGCTCTGAAGCTTTTCATTCTGCTCTCGAAGCAAATCGATGGTCGATACAATGCGCGCGTCAATTTCCTCGGAACCTGTCGACGTGTCATTGGCGAGAATCTCCAAGTGCCCGATAACGGCCTTATTGTGGTCGATCGTCGCTTGAAGAGACTCGAGCGAGTCGTCGATACGGGTGGTCGTAGATGTGACCGCGCCCGTCAGCTTGCCGATGGCAGCGTTCGCAGAGGCCGACGTCTTGGTGAGCGCAAGGCTGCTTTCCGAGAGCGCCTTGGAGAGCGAGGTGATGGAGTTGCCCGCCGTGGTGCGAGCTTCGCTCAGCAGGTCGTTGCCCTGGGAGATCGCCTGCGTCAGCGACGGTGCCTGGCCTTGCAAGCCGGCAAGTGCCGCATCAGCCGAGGCGATAGCGCCACTCGTCTTATCGATGGCGGCATTCATATCGCCAATCGAATCGCGCACCTCGCCCAAGGTGTCGGACGCCTCGGACACCGAACTTGCCAGCGAGTCCTGAGTCTGGGTTGCCTTGTCCTTTAAATCGACACCGGCATCCTTGGCGATACCGGCAACAGTCTTGCCTACCGTAGAGACAAATTCCGAGTTGATCTGCTCCTCGATGGTGTTTGCACCGGTATCGGTAACCTTGGGCGCAATGGCGCTCTTCTTCTCATTGACGTAGTACGTGAGCTTGGGCTGATGGTAGTTGCCGTCGAGCATCGAGACGAGATTGTCGGAGAAGTTCTTGGGAATCACGATGGCAGCATAGTATTCGCCACTTTCGACGCCCTCTTTGGCATCTGCCGCCGAGTCGACGAAGGTCCAGCCCAGCTGATCGTTCTCCTTGAGCTGATCGACGACCTGATCGCCCGCGTTGAGATCGCCCGCCAGGTCGTTCTGAGTGCCCTGATCGTTGTTGGCGATGGCAATCTTGATGCCCTGGGTGTTTCCGTACGGATCCCAGTTTGCCACGATGTTGTACCAGGCATACAGTGAGGGAATAACGCACACGCCGAGGGTAACCGCCAAGGCAACGGGGTTCACAAGCAGTCGCTTAATGTCGCGCTTAAATATCGCAAAGGAGACCTTTGCATTGGATAGTTTGCTGCCGAGACTCACGCTTGGACCATCCATCCTGTCGTTGAATCGAATCGTACTATCGATAACCATTGTACGTAGGCGCTTTAGCGTCTCAGTGCACAATGGTATTGAGTTTTGCGGGTAGCAATATACTACGAAGACGAATTAACGTACAGGTGTACAGTATCTTAAATTTCAGCAGGTCACAAAACCACAACCCCGACAAATAATTGATCCCTTGGGGACGGAGGAAAACGAGAGTGGAAAATCTCCCACTTCAAGCCCGCATTCGAGCCAAAAGTGGGAGATTATCCACTCTCGTTCTAATCTAGTTACGGTGCCGTATCCCCGAACTACATCAAGTTGCAAACAGCCGCCGCGAAGGCTACGGGGTCCTCGGGGAGGATGCCCTCGACCAGCAGAGCCTGGTCATAGAGCAGACCGGAGTACTGCTTGATCTTGTCGGCGTCGCCTGCCTTCTGGGCAACGACAAGCTTGTCAAAGACCGGGTGCTTGGCGTTGAGCTCGAGCACGCGCTGGCTCTTGGGCATGCCGTCGGGCGCGCCCTCGGGTCCCTTCTGGAGCACCTTCTCCATCTCAAGCGAAAGCGGACCCTCGGTGGTGATGCAAGCGGGGGCATCGGTCAGGCGCGCAGAGACGGCGACCTTCTCGACCTTGTCGCCGAGCGCCTCCTTCATGGCGCTAAAGAGGTCCTCGTTCTCCTTGGTGGCGTCCTCGGCCTCCTTCTTTTCGTCCTCGGTCGCCAGGTCAAGATCACCGGTCGCGACGTTCTTGAGCTCCAGATGACGATCCTCGACCTCGGGCTCGGCACCGTCGGCCACGGCCTTCTCGGCAGCCTCGCGGGCGGCATCGTCCTCGTAGATCTTGGGCATATCGGCGGCAACGTACTCACGCATAGCTTGGAACGTGAACTCATCCACATCCTGCGTCAGCAGCAGCACGTCATAGCCGCGGTCGAGCACGCCCTTCACCACGGGCATCTTGGCCAAGCGCTCGCGCGAATCGCCGGCGGCGTAGTAGATGGCCTTCTGATCCTCGGGCATGCCCTTGGCATACTCGGCCAGGGTAATCATCTTCTGTTCCTTGGCAGACCAGAACAGCAACAGGTCGGCGAGCTCATCGGCCTTCATGCCATAGCTCGAGTAGATGCCGTACTTAAGACCGCGACCAAAGTTCTCAAAGAACTTCTCGTAGGCCTCGCGATCGTTGTCGCGCATATCCTCAAGATCGGCGGTAATCTTCTTTTCCACACGCTTGGCGATGGCCTTGAGCTGACGGTTCTGCTGCAGCGTCTCGCGCGAGATGTTGAGCGACACGTCAGCGGAATCCACGACGCCGCGGACAAAGTTGTAGTAGTCGGGCAGCAGGTCGTCGCACTTCTCCATAATCAGCACGTTGGAGCTGTAGAGCGCCAGGCCCTTCTCGTAGTCCTTGCTGTACAGATCGAACGGGGCGCGGCCCGGCACAAACAGCAGGGCGTCGTACTCGAGCGTACCCTCGGCATGGAAGCTGATAGTGCGTGCCGGATCGTCAAAGTCGTGGAACGTAGACTTGTAGAACTCGTCGTAGTCCTTCTGCTCGACATCGGAGCTGCGCTTCTTCCAGATCGGTGTCATGGAATTGACGGTCTCGAGCTCCTGGTAGTCCTCGTACTCGGGCTTGTAATCGTCGCCGGCGTCCTCGGGCTTGGGTTTCTGGCGGCTCTTGGACACCATCATCTGAATCGGGTAGCGCACATAGTTGCTGTACTGCTGAATCAGGCTCTTGAGACCCCACTCGGTCAGGAAGCGATCGTAGGTCTCGGCCTCGCCGTCGGCATCGAGCTTCTCGTTCTCGCGCAGCGTCAGGATGACATCGGTACCGTGCTCGGCGCGCTCGCCGTCTTCGATGGTGTAACCCTCAAGACCGTCGGATTCCCACACATGGGCGACATCCTCGCCATAGGCGCGGCTGACGACCTTCACGTGGCTGGCGACCATAAAGGCGGAGTAGAAACCCACGCCAAACTGACCGATGATGTCGACATCGGAGCCCTGCTGCTCGGCGTTCTCGGTCTTAAACTCCTCGGAGCCGGAATGGGCGATGGTGCCCAAGTTGCGCTCGAGCTCCTCGGCGGTCATGCCGATACCGTTATCCGAGATGGTAATGGTGCGGGCGTCTTTATCAAAGGAAACGCGAATAGCCAGGTCGCCCTGGTCGATCTTGACGCTCGGATCCTGCAGACTCTTAAAGTTGAGCTTGTCGACGGCGTCGCTCGCGTTAGAGATAAGCTCGCGCAGGAAGATTTCCTTATTGGTGTAGATGGAGTTG
>CABQXG010000020.1 GCA_902468045.1 uncultured Collinsella sp. | reverse complement strand
CCGGCCCCTATTCCAACTCTATTCCAACGCTATTCCGGCTTGGTTTCTACCGCGGGAGTCTTGTCCGCCGCAACCGAAGTGCGGGCGGTGTCCATGCTCAGGCAGTGTTTAGGACAGCTTTCGATGCACTCGCCGCACACCACACAGGCATACGGGTCGATCGACCACGTTCCGCCCTTGCGATCGACCGCGAGTGCGCCCGCCGGGCAGAGGCGCGCGCACATGCCACAGCAGATGCACACGTTCATGTCGTTAACTATATGCCCGCGCAGGCGCTCGGGTGCCGCGAGCTTCTCCTGCGGATAGCACACCGTTACCGGCTGCTTGACCATAGAGCCCAAGGCCGTCTTGGCAAATGTCAGTAAACTCATGCCGCGCCTACCTTTCCGTGCAGCTAATGCAGGGGTCGATGGTCAGGATAATCATGGGCACGTTGGCAAGGAGCACGCCCTGCAGCGCATGCGTCAAACCAGCCAGGTTCTGCGACGTCGGCGTGCGCACGCGGAAACGGTCCAGGTTCTTGGTACCGTTACCGCGCACATAGTAATATGCCTCGCCGCGCGGCTGTTCAATCACAACCTCGCCGCGCGCGCCGTCGGCCGGCGTGAGCTTGGTACGCCCGCCGATACCGTCGTGCGGAATCTTGCCGACAAGCTCCTTGATAATGTCCATGGCCTGCGTAACCTCGGCACAACGCACCTGGCAGCGGGCATAACAGTCGCCATCGGTGGCAACAATGGGCTCAAACGCAGCCAAGTCCGCATAGGCACCGTCGTCAAACATGCGCACGTCGTAATCCACGCCCGATGCGCGCCCAAACGGACCGACCATCGAAAGCTCCAGCGCGTCTTTCTTGCTAATCACGCCCACGCCATGCAGGCGCTCGCCGCAGCTGTTGTCGTCCACAAACGTATGCACCAGGGCCTCGTAGTCAGGACGCATGGCATCGAGCGTCTGGACAATGCCCGCCAGCTCGGAGTCCTCGATATCGTGCTTAAGGCCGCCGATCTCGTTAATCGACAGAATCACGCGACCGCCGCAAGTGCTCTCAAAGATCTTGAGAATCTGCTCGCGCAGCGTCCACGAACGATAGAACAGCGCCTCAAAGCCAAAGGCATCGGCGAGCAGGCCCAGCCACAGCAGGTGCGAGTGAATGCGCGAAAGCTCATGCAGAATGGTGCGGATATACTGCACGCGACCAGGCACCTCGATGCCGAGCATGCGCTCGCAGGCGCTGGCGTAGCCACAGCTATGGCCCACGGCGCAGATGCCGCAGATGCGCTCGGCGATGTAGCCAAACTGATGCATATCGCGCTTTTCGGTGAGCTTCTCGAGTCCGCGGTGCACAAAGCCGATCTGCGGAATTGCTTCGATGACGCGGTCATCCTCGATCACCAGGTCCAGATGAAGCGGCTCGGGCAGCACCGGGTGCTTCGGGCCAAACGGAATTACGGAGCGATGAGCCATGGACCTTACGCCTCCTTTTTCTGCTTGTCGCGGGCGACCTTGGCGGCAAGCGCCGCGCGGACCTTGGCCGCTTTCTCGGGATCCATGGCAGCGAGCTTTGCCTCCATCTCGGCAGCCTTGAGCGCGGCCTTGGCAGCGGCATCGTCATGCTGGGCATCGGAGCCGGCAGCCGCAGCGGGCTGAGCGACGGCAGCGCCCACAGCATCGCCAGCGCCTTCCCCTGCAGCAGCCGCGGCAGCGACGGCCTTCTCGGCCGCGGCCTTGCGCGCCTTGGCCTCGGCGGCAGCACGGACCTTCATGGCTTTCTCGCGCGCGGCCTTCACCTCGGGCGTGATAACGCTCATGGGCTCGGCAGTCGAAACCTGGTAGAAAAAGCCCTTAAAGTCGACCTGCATGTCGGTGATGGCAAGCCCAAACAGGTCGTGGGCCTCATTTTCAAACGGGAATACCGCGGGGTAATACGAGCTGATGGACGGAATCTCCTGGTACTGGTCGATGCCCTCAACCACCAGGTTCTCAATCGCATAGCTGCCGTCCTGCGCAATATGCTCCTGAGCAGCACGAACGTTGATAAACGTATAGACCAAGCGATACGTACCGTCGTCGACGTTGCGCTCGGCGTGCATCTGCACAAAGCGCGCGCCGACGCCCTTGAGCGCCTGGACATGCGGCAGGAGCTCGTCAATCCCGACGGTGGTATAGATAGCCTTTTGCATTACTCGGCCTCCTTTGCAGCGGCGGTCGCGTCGCCGGCCTCCGCAGCAGCCACAAACCCGTCCTCGCCCAGCTCAACGCCGCCATCCCAGGTAGAAGCGCCGCCCACGGTAAGCGGGTCACCGCCGGCGCGCATCACGGCCTCCTTCTGGTCCAGGATGCCGCACGCCTCCACGATGGCATCGATCACCGTCTCGGGGCGAATGGCGCACCCGGGCGCGTACACGTCCACGGGAATCGCGCGGTCCACGCCGCCGATTACGTTATAGGCATCGCGGAACACGCCGCCCGAACACGCGCAGATACCGCAGGCCACCACACACTTGGGCTCGAGCATCTGGTTGTAAATCTGGCGCACGACGGGCAGATTCTGCGCGTTGACCGACCCCGTCACCAAAAAGATATCCGCATGCTTGGGGTTGCCGGTATTGACCACGCCAAAGCGCTCCGCATCGAACAGCGGCGTGAGCGAGGCCAGCACCTCGATATCGCATCCGTTGCAGCTCGAACCGTCGTAATGAATAACCCACGGCGAGCGCGACATTTTATGATCCATGGATGCCGCCTCCTAAATAAATACGTCGACGAGGATGGGCATAAGGTTGAGCAGGCCAAACACCAGCGCCACGCCCCATCCGAGCCTAAAGCAGCTGCGCCAGGTGCTGCGTGCGAAGGTGTTGTCGATCAGGACCTCGACAAAATACGTCGCGGCCATCACGACCAGGGCTACAACCCAGCTCACGGGGTTGTCCCAAACAAAGAACATGCCCACCCACATCAAAAACAGCACGGTCTCGCACCAGTGCATAAGGGTCATCTTGGCCAGCGTGCCGCCGCTCATCTCGGTGGCGACGCCCTGGACGATCTCCTGATGCGCGTGATGCGAGTACGAAAGGTCAAACGGCGACTTGCGCAGCTTGATGGTAAGCACCGCGAGCAACGCGAGGAAAATGGGTGCGCTGTACACGATGATGGGGACCGACTGCCCCGTCACGGCGATGGAATCGAAGCTGTCGGTGGCAAGGTACAGGCCCACGCTCATCAGCAGAACGGCGGGCTCGTAACTCATGACCTGCAGCAGCTCGCGATCGGCGCCAACCTGGGCAAACGGGCTTTGCGTCGAGGCGGACGCCAGCACCACAAAGATCGCGGCGAGCGTCACCATAAAGGCGCACAGCAGTGTGTTGGAGCCCGACACAAAGATGCCGCCGCCCACCACGGTAAAGATGAGCGCGCACGCCATGTAGGTGTCGTCCATGGTGTTTACGCTGGCGGGGGCCTTGCGCAGGAGCTTGGCCACATCGTAGAAGGGTTGCAGCAGGCGCGGGCCCACGCGGCCCTGCATGCGAGCCGAAAGCTTACGGTCAAGACCGTCGATCAGGCCGCCCACAAGCGGCGCCAGCAGGGCAAACACCACGGTACCAATAAATATGCCCACGACGCCCGAGCCTTCGAAATACTTACCGCGCAGCACCGAGGGCGCACTCATGGCAAGTCTCTCGGGCCCAATCCACGCGCAACACAGCAGCGCAAACAAGATAATGCTGCAGCACACGACGCTACCCGCGGGGCCAATAAGCTTCTCGCCAAGGGCGTCCTCCGAATACCAATTGCGCTTTTCGGCCTTCACCTCGTGTCCCATCGAGCCGCGGAAATGACGATATTTGTCGGTTCCCACACCCGAAAGGTACACGTTGACGTGCGGCTTGTTGCTCACGCGGAATGAAGTCAGCAGCACCACGGCGATAAACGCCACGATAACCACCATCAGATACATGGCGTCCTTGCCGATAACGTACGGCACGCGGCCAAACACCATGGCCAAGTAAGGCGACACCAGACCGCTCGAGATAACCGGAAACGCCACGCAGCACAGAATCAGCAGCGCGGCGATGGTGTTGAGGGCCATCCATTCGGTCTTATGGACATTGACCTCAACGTTTTGAGCCGTGGGGTCGACGCCCGAAAGCTTGGCAAGCCACTTGCCCCAGAAGAAGAACGTCGCGGCCGAGCCAAAGGCAAGCACCATGATCATGAGCACGTTGCCAGTCTGCGCGAACGCCACCAGGGCGCCCCACTTGGAGACGAGCATGCCAAACGGCGCCACAAACATGCCCATGATGCCCAGCATCATCAGACGCGTCAGGTGCGGCATGCGGCTGAACATACCGTCCATGTCCTCGATATCGCGGCTGCCGATATGATGCTCGGCCGTGCCCACGCACAGGAACAGCAGCGACTTGGCCACCGTGTGGAACAGGATCAGGAAGATGGCCGCCCATACGGCCTCGGGCGCGCCGACACCCAGGCAGGCACTAATGAGGCCTAAGTTGGAAATGGTGGAGTACGCGAGCACGCGTTTGGCGTTGCTCTGCGAGATGGCCATGAGGGCAGCGAGCAAAAACGTGATGGCACCCACACTCGTGACCATAAAACCGGTCACAGGATAGATAGCATAGAGCGGGCTCAGCTTGACCATCAGGAACACGCCGGCTTTGACCATGGTTGACGAGTGCAGCAGGGCGCTCGTGGGCGTGGGGGCAACCATAGCACCGAGCAGCCAAGTGTGGAACGGCATCTGTGCGGCCTTGGTGAGCGCGGCGAGCGACAGCAGAACGACCGGCATCACCAGCAGCGCGGATTGCGCGGTTCCGGCACCGGAAAGCTCGATCATTCCCGAGATGGTCAGCGGCATGCCGTTAACGTGCAAGAACATAAGGCCCGCCAAAAACGCGATGCCGCCCAGCATGTTAAGGATGATCTGGGTAAAGGCGTTCTTGATGGCCTCGGGCGTGCGCGTGTAGCCAATCATAAGGAACGAGCACACGGTGGTGATTTCCCAGCCGCAGAACAGCCACTCAAGGTTGTCGCTCGTCACGATGACGAACATGGCTGAGAGGAACAGGAACATAAGCGCCAGGAACTGCGGGCGTCGATCGGGCGCGGTCTGCCCGCGCAGCGCGGCCTCGTGCTCGTCATGGGCCTGGAAGTCCTTCATGTAGCCCAGGGCATACACACAGATTAGGCTGCCGACGATGCCGACGGCGAGGACCATGATCACACTCATGTAGTCCAGGTAGAGCGGCGTCGCCGTGACGGCTTCGGCCGCGGGCAGCGTCATGGCTGCAAAGGCGAGCGAGCCCACCAGCTGGACTATGCCGAGCACCGTGGTGAGCGCGTTCCTGTATTTGTACGCGTTGTACAGGATGACGGCGCACAGAATTACGTCGATGACGGAGCTGATGATCGAGAGCGCATGCGAGGTGCCGGGGGCAACCTCAAAGCTCTGCGGACCCGTGCCAAAAAACATGACGGCGACTACAACTGTCACCGCCATAATAATGCCGGAGCCTATGAGCCCCACCGCATCGCGAACTCGGTCACCGTGCGCAAGCAGCATGCCCAGCGCCGGTACCAGCGGAAACAGGGTAAGGAAATACAGTAGCGTCATACCATCGCTCCCCCATGCAAAAACGCTGCAATTGTTTAACGTTATAGCTCAATTACGGGGTTACGGTGGCAGGTTTTCGGTCAACTGGGGAGTTTTAGGCGTACGGGGCAAGGGCGCGTCCGCTTTGGAGCAGTGGGGCGGCAAGAAAAATGCGCCCCCGTGGGCGCACCATCCCGTTTGCTATTCCGCCTTTTTAACGCGCGGCTTATCGACCAGTGCGGACTCACCGCTCTCGCGATACTGGCGACACCAAGCCTTGACCGAAGACTCGCTAGGAATCTTGTGCTTGATCATGGCCTCGCGAACCGTCAAGCCGTTTTCCAAGCGGTCCTTGACCACGGCGAGCTTAACTTCGTACGAATAGGTGTGATGATGCGAACCGGCGTTGAGAACGGCGTCGGCACCGCCCACAGCATACGCGCGGGCCCACTGACGAGCCGTGGCCTGGGGAATGCCAAGCTCCGCGGCGAGGGCGCGATGACCGACCCCCTCTTGGAGGATCTCGACGGCGCGCTGCCTAACCTCGGGCGCATGCGTGCGAGTCCTAGTTGCTTCCGACATACCTGCCACTTCTTAGCCTTAACCGTTAATCTGCTTTCTTACGTGCATGTTAGATAGTAGCATTTTGCTGTTTGCTCAAAGCAGTTAATTAAAATAGACGCGGCGTTATCTGGGCATTTGGCACCAAATTACGACATATCTTTATCGATTATTTACGCTGGTAGCTGACTCACAGCTAATCGTCATTCGCTTGTCAACAAAATTGGCATCTCTTTATGTCCTTTGGTATAGCGGATATAGTTATTAACCCCTCCCCCAATAATTTTGAGTGATCTGCAAGGCAGTAGACGTCCTCATTCCTCATGATTACCGCGCATTGCCATCCACCGGAGCAAAACAAAAAGGGCGGGACCTGCTGCGCTTGCAGGCCCCGCACCGGTTGACACCCGACGGGACACAGCCGGGCGAGACGAATCCGTGCTACCGCCCCGCCTGGCCGCGATGTTCAACTACAGCTCGTTGGCCGCATGATATGCCGTGCGGATGGCGCTCGCAATGTCGGCGGTGCGCTCGCCCGAGCAGTCGCCCACGCAGGTCACGGGCACCGTTACGCCGTCCAGGTCAAACGCGTTGGCCTTGGAGCCCACGGCCATCACCACGTAATCGCAGGAGATCTTTACCGGCTCCTCGGCGCCGTCCTCGGTGGTGCGAACAGCCTCCACGCCCTCATCGGTAATGGCGGTCAGGCGGGTCTTCACGTGCTGCTCCACGTTGTGCTCTGCAAAGTCGCTCATGATCAGTGGCAGAATGGTCTCGGACTCGCCCGCGGCAATCTTGTCGAGCATCTCCACGATCGCCACCTCGCAGCCGTGCTGCAGCAGGTACTCGGCAGTCTCGGTGCCCACCAGGCCACCGCCAATGACGGCGACGCGCCCGCTGAGCTCCACCTTGCCGGCCAGCACGTCCCAGCTCGAGACGACCTTCTCCGAGTCGGCACCCGGAACGGGGATGACCACGTCGTGCGCGCCCACGGCAACAATCGCGGCGTCGGCGGCGTTGAGGTCCTCAGCGGTAGCGGCATGGCTGAGCTCAACCTTCACGCCCAGGCCAGGCAGAATCTTCTCGTAGTACTCGACCGAGCGCATGATCTCGTCCTTGCGCGGAGGCGCAGCCGCCAGCACAATCTGGCCGCCCAGATGATCGCTCGCCTCGTAGATGGTCACGTCGTAGCCGCGCTTGGCCGCCACGCGTGCGGCCTCCAGGCCGGCGATGCCACCGCCCACCACGGCGATCTTCTTGTCGCCCTCGCCCGGCTTGATGGCGATGGTCGCCTCGTCACCGTTCTCGGCATTGAGCACGCACGAGATGTACTTGCGGTTTTGAATCGCATCGACGCAACCCTTGTTGCAGTTGAGGCACTCGCGGATGGGCTCGCCGGTCGCGGCCTTCAGCGCAATGTCGGGGTCGCACATGAGCGAGCGGCCATAGGCGATGATATCGGCCGCGCCGTCTTCCAGAATCTTCTCGCCGGCCTCGACCGAGACAACGCGGCCGACGGTTGCCACCGGCACGGAGACCAGGGCCTTGACGCGCTCGGCCACGGGCAGCGTCCAGTTATAGGGCATGGCGCCCATGGGCGGAATGGTGTCGCCCATGTTGCCGGTGTGGTTGGCCTGTGCAACCTGGATCATGTCGATGCCCGCGCCCTCGAGCAGCTTGGCGAACTCGCAGGCCTCATCGGGCTGCAGGCCGCCCTTGCCGCGCGGCGTGCCGTCGGGGTTCTCCATGATCACGGGGAGCTTGTACTCCACCATCAGCTGCGGTGCGGCTTCCTTAATGGCAGCGACGACCTCCAGCGCATAGCGAACGCGGTTCTCGAACGAGCCACCGTACTCGTCGGTGCGCTGGTTGAGGATGGCCGAGCACAGCGAACCCACCAGACGGTCGCCGTGGACCTCGATGGCGTCGATGCCGGCCTGCTGCGCGCGGGCGGCCGAGGCAGCGATGGCCTCCTTGATCTGGGTAAGCTGCTCTACGCTCGCCTCGTTCACAAAGTGCTGCATGTCGTGGTGCAGCTTGGCGTATGCCTGGTTGCGGATCTCGTTGGACTCGGCCATCTTGGCGGCAAAGGTCTCCTCGTCGCCGGCGGCCTTGGCCTCCTGTGCGGCCTTGGCGGCAGCCATGGAACCCATGACCATGCGGCCGACACCGGGCACGTCGTACTCGGGGTGGAACAGCTGCAGCGCGATCTTGGCGCCGTGCTTGTGGACGGCGTCGGCCAGTGCCTTAAACGTGGGGATCTGGGCATCGGTCGCCAGCTTGGGCGTGGGGCTCGCGGTCATGACGGGAGCGACGTCGCCGATGACGATGTAGCTCACGCCGCCACGGGCCAGGCGCTCGTAAAAAGCCAGGCTGCGCTCGCCGATGGAGCCGTCGCGCTCCTCGTAGCCGGTGGTCAGCGGCGGGAACATAATGCGGTTCTTGAGCTCAAGGGGGCCAACCGTAATGGGCTGGAGCAGCTTGGATGCAGGTGCGGTCATGGATATTCCTCTCTTGTAGGCGCGGCGGCGATGTTGCCGCGTAGTTGTTTAAAGGATATGGCATGGGGGCACAGCGGCACAACGAAAATCGGCGGACAGCAGGTAGCGGCAGGGGGATGGGGATGGGCGGGGCGGCCCGTCGGTTTATCTCAATCTGTAACAGTTACGCGGCAAAACCGGGTCTTACTGTTACAGATCGAGATATTCCCCTCGACCCAACCTCAACAATCTCAATCTGTAACAGCTAGACCCACTTTTGACCCCTACCTGTTACAGATCGAGACAAACCAAACCCGCCTGCTAGAAAATCTCAATCTATAACAACAACTCGGCAAAATCCGTCCCTCGTGTTACAGATTTAGACAAACGAAGACCGTCCTGCCGAAGCATCTCGATCTGTAACACTTAGCGGCTTATAGGACAAAATGTGTGTCCACGTTGGGGGCATCGGCGCAGGTCGATGCCCCTTTTTCAGCCGTTTAAATTCCGTGCCCGCTTTTAACCGCTCGGACAGAATGTGTGTCCGGTTGCCTATCGTTCCCGCAGGTAGATAACCTTTTCCGGAACCGTTAAATACCCTTTCGGAAGAGGTGCCCATGAAGGCCGTTTATTGCCCCTACTGCGGCGGTCGGACCAAACGCAACGGCAGGACCTCATCGGGGTCCCAGCGGTGGAGGTGCACGGCCTGCGGCGCGTCGACGACGGTAAGGTACGACGACACGGCGACGAGGCTGGACGAGTTCCTCGGGTGGCTCCTCTCCAAGGACTCCCAGGCGGCGATGCCGGGCGGCGGACGGTCCTTCAGGCGCAGGACGGCCGAGTTCTGGGAGGTCTGGCCCATGCCCGTCCCCGACGGCGAGCTGCACCGCGTGCTCTACGTCGACGGGATCTGGGTCGCGCGCGACCTCGTGGTGCTCATATGCTGCAGCGGCGAGAGGGTGGTCTCCTGGTACATGGCCAGGTCCGAGAACTCGGGGGCGTGGTCGGCCCTCATGTCGCCGATCCCGGCGCCCGAGGTGGTCGTCACCGACGGCGGGAGCGGGTTCGCCAAGGCCGTGCGCGAGACCTGGCCGCGCACCAGGGTCCAGAGGTGCACCTTCCACGCCTTCTCGCAGGTCAAGCGCTACACGACGACGCGGCCGAAGCTCCAGGCGGGGCGCGAGCTCTACCTCATCGCGCGCGACCTCATGGGCATCGAGACGCTGCACCGGGCCGAGCTCTGGGTCGAGCGCTACCTCGACTGGTGCGGGTTCTGGGCCGACTTCCTGGAGGACAGGACCGTGGTGGACGGCAGGAGGGCCTGCACCCACGAGAGGCTGAGGCGGGCGCGCTCGTCGCTGTCGTCGCCGGTGTCGGCGGGGACGCCGTTCACCTACCTCGACCCCGCCCTGGCCAAGGCCGGCCCGCTGCCGTCGACCAACAACATGATCGAGGGAGGGGTGAACTCGCAGCCGGGGGCCTGTCCTGCGCAACCACCGGGGGCTGACGTCGGCCAGGCGCGTGAAGGCGGTGTTCTGGTGGTGCCTCGCGCACTCGGGGGACGCGAGGACGGCGCGCGGGAAGCCCGCCGCGATGCCGACCGACGCGGACATCGACTTCCTGTTCAGCGTCTACTCCGCCTCGCCGTCGCGTGACGACGGAGGGCCGGAGCGGGGCGACAGGGCCGTGTGGGAGGACCTCCACCACAGGGACCCGTACCCGTTCTGGCTGGATTAATGGATGGAAACGGGTGTTCTATCGGGACACACATTTTGTCCTATAAGCCCACTTAGCCGCCCAAATCGGGTCTAGATGTTACAGATCGAGATTTTGTTTGAGAGGCCAAGAATTGGACCGAAAACACAGTCCCGGGATAACAAAAAAGCTCGCCGGCTAGGCCGACGAGCTGCAAGTTCTTGGTCGCGGGGGCAGGATTTGAACCTACGACCTCCGGGTTATGAGCCCGGCGAGCTACCAGACTGCTCCACCCCGCAATGTCTGGGCGCCTCATGTGCGCAAGAAGGAATATTACGCGGGAGTTCGGTAAACGGCAAGGAAAATCTCGTAGAGCATAATTCCTTCATATTTAAACCCCTCAGCCCCTATCACCGTAAACGAATCGCAGCCGAGCGCCGTCGACGGCACGTATACAATGGTGCGCGTCCTTTTATGCCAACACCGGGAGTAGACATGCTGCTCGCTATCGATATGGGAAACACGCAGACGGCCATGGGCCTGTTTGACGGAGACGAGCTGGTGCAGTCGTGGCGTATGCCCACCGACCGCTCCTATACCGCCGACGAGATCCACGTGCGCCTGATGGGCTTCTTTAAGATGTACGACCTCTCGCTCGGCGCGGTCAACGCGATCGCCTTTGCCGGCGTGGTGCCGCAGCTCTCGCGCGAGTGGCACGCCGTGGCCGACCGCATTGCCGCGGACGCCATCGTCATCGGGCCGAAAACGGCCGCCGTAACCAAGCTGCGGGCGGCGCGCCCCCAAGCCGTAGGCGCCGATCGCGTCGCTAACGCCGTTGCGGCCGAAACTTTCTACGGCGCGCCGGCAATCGTGGTGGACTTTGGCACCGCAACCAATATCGACGTCATCGACGAGGACGGCTATTACATTGGCGGAGCGATCGCGCCGGGCATCCGCATCTCCATGGACGCGCTTGCCGCCCGTGCCGCCAAGCTCGCCAGCGTTCCGCTCGAGGCGCCCGAGCACGCCATCGGCCGCGATACCGAGGAGAGCATCAAG